>CAJOQX010000246.1 GCA_905236865.1 Candidatus Rifleibacteriota bacterium | reverse complement strand
TGCATTAAGCCATTCTCATCACCGCACAAAAAGACGCTGGAGCATCAACCTCCAGAAAAAACGTGTTCTTGTAAAAGGTAAACGTGTAACTGGATATGTTTGCACTCGTTGTCTTGGCAGTGATAAAGTAACTGCAGCTTGATGATACAGTTAAGCTTAGACCATAAAAAAGTTGTTATAATTGGTTAAATTTGCTGAGAACATAGATTTCTGTGCTTCGAGGCGATAAGCCAAACTATAACAGCACAGATAATGGTTTCAGGAATTAAATAACCGCAGTTATATATGTAGCTTGAACTAATTGATGCTACATTAAAGTTTTTTTCTTCTTCATAAAAGAAAATAATACCGGCAATAACATGGATATGTAATCTAACTAGATTAGCCAAAGTTGTTGCCGATATTGCTTTTAGGGGAGTATCCCATTTTATTAGACCTGCTATACCTAAACAAGCAAAAGCCAAAGGATAGTCGAATAAGTATTGTAGAAGTTTTAAAAAAGTAGCTCCATTGCCTAATTTTAAAATACCGAATCCGAACCCGCATAATGAGCCTGTTTTAAATCCATATCTTGCGGCAATAAGCAATAAAGGCAGACTATCTAAAGAGATAGATCCGCCTTGAGGAAATGAATATATTTTTACAAAAGATAAAGCTAATGCGAGTGACATAAGTACACCGCATTCAGCTATTTTTCTAACTTTTTTACGATTATTCACTCATCGTTTCCTCAATTCTCAATTCTCCTAAATTCCACCTGTAGTAAACTGTGTCCAGAAATTTTCTAATCCTGAAATGCTTTTGCCTGTGGCTGATTTAAAACAACATTTTTTTATTCTAATTTGATATGTAGCTCTTGGTGATAATGTCTTACATGGAACTAGTCGTAATTCTGTATTATTACTTTTCCAAATTACAGAAAAGAAAGACCTGATTGAAGATCCTGTTAAAGTTGCACTAAAACCAGAATCAACTGCTACAACTTCCAATTCTGTATTTTCATACAATGATTCTTGTGATATGCTACGGTCAAAATAAATTACAAAAGGTCCGTTTCTACTTACATTTGTAGCTCCATTAACAGGTTCAAAGGCTAATATTTGTGGTGATGGGTCAGAGTCGGTCATAAACTCGAAATATGTACCGCTGTAGTTTTTCAAATATCTACCATCAATCGCTTTTGCATTCCAATAATTAATTACAATACTATATCTTGTGTTGGCTTTATAACCAGCTTTGGGATAGAGGTAAACCAAAGTGTTGTTTTTCCAATCAATATCAAATAAATTCTTAATCTCATCACCAGTAATTGATATATGTTCACCAGTATTTTTATTTTGAACCATTAGATTTATAGAATCGAATGCAGTAATGGTTTCCATTGCTTGACCAAAGCCAATTATAAATGGTGACATTACCTCAACACCAGTCTTATAATTGTAGGGGCTTACCCAAGAAATATTTGCATCATAATCAGGAATATTATCATTTCTTGTCATTTCTGCTGATACTAAGGTTAAATAATTTTGATTTAAAGGAACATTACAATTTTCTATATTGCTATATCCTGTTTTGGTCAAACGAATATTGGTATTTGTGCCAGCATAAGAAGAAGATATTAGTGCTGTTCCTGTATCTCTGTCTGATATTCCTTGTCCTGCCGAACAATTAACAGATACTTCTGAAAGAGGTTCTAGCTGCCCTATAGTATTTTTTTCTGTTGTATTAACTTCTAGCATACCTTTTTTTAAGTCGAAAGAATCGCCATTCGCTAAAGCAACACTGATATTGTTATATCCTGGTGAAAAAATCAGATTATCTTTAACTATATTTCCAGAAATACCTATTAACTTAGCTCTATAGGTGATGTCCCAATCTTTAAATGTGACTTCTATGTCGGAATAAGTTGCAATTTTTTCTGCTTGTGTAACGTCAAATTCTACATCTCCATTAGTATTTGATACTGCTACTTCATTGAAAGCTTTTAATATGACTCTTGCACCTGCAACAGGAACATAATCATCTTCTGTATTTTCTGAATTAACTGTAGCATATAACGAACATCTGTCTACAAGTATATTAAGTTTGTATTTTGAATTTCCAATAACTTCTATTTCTATGTTAGCTGTTGTTTTTCCACCCCTCACATCAGTTGCGGTACAACTTACAACAGAATTTGAAGTGTGGTCTGGAGCTTGCCATACTGCCGATGACCCATTAACATTTACCAATATTCCTTCATCAGAATCCCAAGTTAAAGTTACTGGTGCTCCTGCTGGATCTATTGCTTCGGCTCTTAAATTAATCTCTGAACCAGCACCAACGACTTTTTGTGAAGCATACAAATTGACAACTGGCAAAAGTGAGCTGTTTATCGTTTTTGTTTCACTATCTGTAGAAGCTGTTGCTGTAGAAACATTTGTTTCTGCGTCTGTTTCTCCTGCAACAGGGTTTGTTCTTTTGTTAGCTCCAACATTAGAACAGCCTGTAAAAGTAAAAATAGATATTAAACACAACAAGAGAAAAAAGCTAATACTTATATTTTTGCCAGTCATAATTATCTCCATTCGTCCTATTTTATCGGCTATTTCTTAATTATGATTTATAGTAAGTTTATTTGAAAACAAGAAGCACCTCATGCTGCTTTTATAAGCTCACATGGGGTGCTTCTTGTCTTTTTGTTATATAACAAAAATCTTATATTTTCTTATGCAACTTTTTGTAGATTGATAGTAGTATCTTCGCTCTTGCTCATAAGGTCTATCTGTCCATTGCTCATGTCGAAAAGTCTCTGTTGAATTTTTGCTTGAACAATTTCCAACCCATTTGGCAAATCTAACAGATTAATGTCTTTTCCAAGTAGATCGCCATAGTTTTCCTTGATGTGCTGAATCATTCTAATTCTGAATTCAGCATCAGTCTTTGCCTGAAATAAAGGTGTATTGGGAAGAATCACAATAAAGAACCCCCTAACTCTTAAATTAAGATATAACTCCAACCTGTTTATCGACAAAGCCTATAAAAAATTTAACACTTTTTTTTATTTTATAAAACTATAGTTCAAGTCCTACTCTTAAACCAGTAAATGTTCCCATTTGTGCTAAAGCCATTGCTACACCAGGCATAAACGACTCTCTGTTGCAAGTATCGTGTCTTATAGTTAAAGTTTGTCCTAAATCTCCGAATATAACTTCTTGATGGGCAACTAAACCTGGTAGACGAACAGAATGAATAGGAATAACTTCTTCGTTGTTTTCATCGTCTAATTTACCAATAGCTTCTAACATACCTTTTCTAGTTTTAATAGCTGTTCCTGAAGGTTTGTCTACTTTCTGATTATGATGAAGCTCTATTATTTCTGCTGCTTGCATATATTTTGCCGCTATTTTTGCAAAATTCATCATTAAAATAGCTCCAATAGCAAAATTTGGAACAATCATAATAGAAGTGTTATTTTTTTTCGCTAGTTCATCGAGCATATTCTGGTTTTCTTGTGAAATGCCTGTTGTTCCTATCAAGATAGGGGTTTTAGATTTTAAACATTCTACAGCATTATCTGCTACAACTGATGGAGCTGTAAAATCTATAACTATATCAACTTTATTATTAGCTAAGCCTTCTTTTATATTTTCATTAATTTTAGTATCTGGAGCATCTATAGCAACTTCTTTCAGACTTTTTCCTGCTAATTTAGGGTCTACACCTGCAATTAAATTATAATTATCTAAAGAACATATATAATTAGAAAGAGTTCGTCCCATCTTTCCACCACAACCAGAAACTAATATGTTTTTCATTTTTATCTCCTCATTTTAATTTATAGTTACAGGGTGTGTAAATTTATAAGGCAAATCTCTATAAATCTTCCAAACCCCGTTTTCTTTTTGCCATATAACTTTTGCTCTTACCAATCCACTGTCAATGTCTTTTCCTAAAAGAATATTTATTACTTTTACTCTTCCAGAACAGGTTACTTCGGCTTGTTCATTTCCATTGAACTTAATTGAATCTACAGAATACTCAGAAATTTTAACGTCCATAGAATTGAATCTCTGAGTAGCGATGAGTATTAATTCATTCTTTGTACTATTTCCATCAAAAGCATTTCTAAATGAATCTGAAATTCTATAACTCAAACTAGCAATGTTTTCTCTATTTATTGCTTCTTGAAGCTCTGCATGAGCAGCAGCTATTTCACCCCATCTAAGATCAGCATCAACCTGTGTCGGATGTGTATCTCTGTAGGGCATATTTCTATAAAGTTTCCAAATACTTCCTTCTTTTTGCCAAATTGCATCAAAATTCCAAATTTTGTCTGAAACAATTTCATCTGGAGCTGTTTCTTTTATAATAGCTCTAACTTTTGTTCTAATTCTAGCTTTGCTATTTTCTAATAATTCTATGTCAGATATATCCCATGTTAGACTAACAAATTCATATTTTGGAAAAAATCTTGTGAAATATTCAACAACGTCTGACCAACTAGAAGAAGAATCCCAGTCATTCCCAAAAGATGGAGAAATATAGGTTTTAATTAAATCGATGTCTTTTCTTATAAATGCGTGCCTTAAAACTGAATTAGCTTCTTTTAGAACGTTTTCTCTTGAAATACAGTTTAAAGCTACTTGTTTTGCGGAAGATGTTACAGCAGGTAATTCCAAAATAGTACTGCTTATAGAATCTTTTGGAAGTTGCATAGAAAGTCTTATTGCAGTTGTTATTGAAGCTATCCCATCAGCATATTCACGTGCTTTTATATCTGCTGGAGTTAAATCTTTCTTTAAAAGAAGTCCTTGTTGATAGACTAAAGCTTCAGCAGTAGTTGTTGTGTTTATTTCTATGTTGCTTAAATCTGAATAACAGAGTTCATCTGCTGTAACTCTATGTAAAAGAGCTATTTTATTGGAAACTGCTTTTAGCACTAGACTGTCTGAAAACTCTATTCCGCTTAAACTATAATAACCGTATTTATCCGCTTGAGTAGAGGCTTCACCAGAGGTAATAGTAAAATTAGAAAAATCAGTTAAGGTGGTCAAAGAAGCTCTGGCAGAATCAGTTTCTATTATTTCTGGTAAAGATATTTTCCCAGAAATGGTAAATGTTTCGGTTGATGATGTATTGAAAGACAAATTGCCTCTATGGGTTGAACAGCCATTAAGAAAAAGAATCATAGCTAAAAGTATTATTGAATAATAACGATGGGCTTTTCGTCTAATTTTAGCATAAAATTTTCGTTCTATCATTCTGCCTCCGAGGTATCTATAGCTATACATAGTTAATCGGCATTTAAAAAGAAATAATATAAATAAATTAACAAAAATTAACATTTAGCTAAAAAAAATTGTTGCGAGATAAAGCAACTATGGTTATAATATTTTTACTTTCCAATATTGGAGGATTTGAATGTCAGGTCATAATAAGTGGGCCAAGGTAAAACACGTAAAAGCAAAAGTAGATGCCATCAGAGGCCGTGCATTTACAAAAGTTATCAAAGAAATTACAATTGCAGCTAAATTAGGTGGTGGAGATCCAGATTCTAATCCACGTTTAAGAACTGCCCTAGTAGCAGCTAAAGACTGTAATATGCCAAAAGACAATATCGACCGTGCTATTAAGAAGGGTACAGGCGAACTTGAAGGCGTTAACTACGAAGAAGTTATGTATGAAGGCTATGGTGCTAATGGCGTTGCTGTTATGGCTAAATGTCTTACAGATAACACTAACAGAACTGTTGCTGAAGTAAACAAAATTTTCAGCAAAGCTGGCGGAAATATGGGCGTTCCAGGTTGTGTTTCTTATCTTTTTGAAACCAAGGGTTATTTCTTTGTTCCCAAAGAAGAAAATCCAAACCAAACTGAAGATACAATGATGGAACTAGTTCTTGAAGTTGGTGCAGATGACTTCAAAGAACAAGAAGATGGTTTTGAAATCTATTGTGCTCCTGGTGATTTTTATACAATAAGTCAGGCTTTAGAAGAAAAAGGTGTTAAGACTCAAGATTCAAAAGTTATGTCAGTAGCAAAAACAACTGTTGCTGTTACTGGTGATGCTGTTTCAAAGGTTTTAAAACTTGTTGATGCTCTTGAAGATCACGATGACGTTCAAGACGTTTACCATAATGCTGAAATATCTGATGAAGATATGGAAAAGGCTATGGAAGCCGAATAAGCTATTCTGAATACAAGTAATAAAAAACGGTTCTATTTTTATAAAATAGAACCGTTTTTTATTTATTAATAATTAACGTAGATAATTTTAAACATTTAAACAACACTACTATAAAAAATAAAATAAATTGGAGAAGAATATGATAGATTTTGTTAGTGGCATTTTATTTACAAAAGAACCCCTAAGAGCAGTTATAAACACAAATGGAATAGGCATAAATCTACTAGTTCCATTGTCTACTAGTAAAAAACTACCAAATAAAGGCGAAAAAACAACACTTTTAACTTATCTTCATTGGCGACAAGAAGACAGTCCGTTATTATTTGGATTTTTCACAGAAGATGAGCGGGAACTATTTAAGCTTCTTGTTGGTGTTAATAAAGTTGGGCCTAAAATGGCTATTAATATTATGTCTTCTGTTGAACCAGAATCATTTGCAACAATGATTCTTTCTGAAGATATTGCTAATCTAACTGCTTTAAAAGGTGTTGGTTCTAAATTAGCTTCTAGGTTGATTGTTGAATTGAAAGAAAAAATAGCCAAACTTGGAATAGGTCTTTCGACATCAAATGTTATTGAAGCTAAAGAAGAAAGAAATCTTATTCCTTTT
Organism: Candidatus Rifleibacteriota bacterium; assembly: GCA_905236865.1. Lineage (GTDB taxonomy): Bacteria > Muiribacteriota > Ozemobacteria > Ozemobacterales > Ozemobacteraceae > RUG334. The sequence goes on along the minus strand of CAJOQX010000246.1, from coordinate 27,901 downwards.
GAAGCAGATGTTAGAGAAGCTTTAGAAAGTCTAGGTTATTCATCTAAGGAAATAACTCAGAGTATAAAAAGAACTGCTCCTAATATTGCACCTAACACTTCTATCGAAGATGTAATCAGCCAAATACTTCAAAATATTAATTAAATTTGTTTTAATAAAAAAAGCCACAGGTTTTTAAACCTGTGGCTTTTTTTATATCTTATAACTTACTCAAGCCAATATCTTAAGTTAGATCTAATGACTTGAATTCTCATTGTATCTGCCGTAGAGCCTTCTTCTAATATTATTAAACCACCAAAATAATCTTTATTCTGCCCTTTTACATAATAAATAATTGATTTTGGATTTAAAACTTTTCCTGCTCTTTTTTGTAAATTAGCCTTATCGGATGGATCTGCAAACTTACCAAATCTTGTTAATACCGTTGAACTAGCACTATCAATAGCATAGAAAGAAATAGCTCTGTCTTCATTATCTTCTATTGCTCCACTTTCTGATAATGAGAACATATATTTATTTCCGTCTGCTGTGGCACATATATCAATCGGTTTCGTAGCGATAATGGAACTAGCTTCACCAAAGTCTTCACTTATTCTGATTATTCTGTTGTTGTTTGTATCGGTAAAGAATAGTCTTTGACCGACACTATTTGTTAGTCTGTATAAGTATCTTATTTTTGAATTTTCACTAAAATTTAATGAAGCACCATCAACAAAAGATAATGGAGCATTTGTAGTTTCTGGTATTACTCTTAATCTTTTATTATGGTAAGCGGCAATAGTTCCAGCTTTGCCATTCCAATCTTTGAGCAACATTGCTCCTGCAGTATTATCATCAGCTGATGCATAAGTCATTGATAATATTTTTTTAGGGAAATTGGCATCATTATTAGGATATGTTGTTTCTACCATACTTTCATAGGTATCTCCACCACCACAGCCAAAACTATAGTAAAAAGTACTTGGTTGTTGTTGATCTCTTAGTTTAACGAGTGAATAAGGGGCAACATAAGGTTTCTTTCGTTCTGAATCTGTTGCTGCATCAAAATAAGCAACAGTATTTGAGCCAGTTTCATTATTTGGTTCTAATTTTGTTTTTGGTGAATTTGTCAGCATTTCAAATTCAGTTTGACCTCTTTGAAGTATTGTTATAACCTTAGCTGTTGTTGTTCCTAGAGTAGTAGTTTCTCCTTCTATTTTTGTATTTGGTATACTAGCTGAACAAAAACCAGGGATTATCCAACTTAAACTAGGATTTACACCTAAGTCAATTTGGAACATTTCTACATAAGTTGCTACTTCTCGATCATAACAAACGTAAAAAGTACCATCGCTATTGCAATCATATAATGTTTTTGCTAATCCTTCACGTTTAGGTAAGTCTTCTGCATAACTTTGCCATAAATAAAAATCTGTTGAATAAGTAGCAACACACATATCATTGTAAACGTGTTCACCATTTAATGTGTAATAATTATAGAAACTATCGCGAACTTCAACATTTATAGTGTTACGACCAACCCCAAATCTAGCTCCAATTAATTTCCCTGTAGCAGAAGCTATTGTTCCTTGAACACCAGTGCTTTTTGATAAATTCCAAGTTACGCTCGCACCGTCCATTAATGTTTCACCATTTTCTGCATCAGTAGCTTTAACTTCAAAATTTAAATACATACTAGATTCGCCAGAAATTAAATAAACAGGTATATTCGCAGTTGTTGTAGCATACTGTTGTTTAAAATATTGATAATCTTTACCGTCGTCACTTTCATCAGGAACTGTTATTCCTATTTTTCTGTCAGTACCTTCTACTACAACATTAAATACTGGTAAAGTGTTGACTAATATGTCTATTGATTGAGTTGCTGCTTTACCATAACCATCATAAGCACAAACAAATACACGTTTAGCCCCTGAAGGTAAAGGAGTGTCTGTAATGTCACTCCAATTTATTGTAACATTTTTCTTAGATGAACCAGCCATATCAACAGGTGTTTTGTCTGATGTGGCAGGAACTCTATGTGATTCAAATGTCATTGAAGCTCCAACAGGTTCACAAGTATTGCTTAAATCTCTAATTGTCCATCTTAAACCAATTTTTTCGTTTTTATTATCTTCTTCTAATGCAACGGTAAATGTAGCATTAGAGCCTGTATCAAAACGTATTGTTCCGTTTACTTTATTATTGAAAGAAACTTTTGGTGTACTATTAATAAATATATCAATAGATTTTGACGCAACAATTCCGTAAGTTTTACTTTTTCCTTCAAGTCTTATTGTATGAGTTCCGAAATTATCTGAAATTGAGTATCCGTTTAAAGTGTAGTTGTCTACGTATTGGTTACCAATTCTTGTAAAATTACCAGGCTTTCCATTATCCCAAAAAGAGTCATACCAAAGCCAATCCATATCGTCTTGCCATTTGGTTTTCCCTTCTTTATCGATAGAACCACTTCTTATAGAAAACTTTTGCTTTGCTTCAAAAACATAAGAAGCTACTACACCATCTACTATAGAATCTACTAACGGTTCTAATACTTCTAGTTCGTCAAAAGTATAAGGACGCTGATTTTCACTGTAAGTACCACTAGCAACTACAAAATCTTTTATCAAATGTGATTCAACTATTGAAAATTTTATATCATCGATGCTTTCTTTGGTTACTCCCATATCGTCTTCTGCAATTATTTTTATTTTAAAATCAGTTCCTGTAGGCAATAATGTGCTAGCTAATATAGGAATATTTTTATTATAAGTCTTTTCTCCAAAATTAATAACTGGGTTAGTTACACCACTTATATTAAATAATTCGTATTCAGAATAATTAGCATCTCCAGCACTCTTTCTAGATATAAATATAGCTAACGAAGCAATTTTTACATCATCAGTTATTTTTATATTCATGTTTATACTGTCAGAATTAATGAAGCTATTTTTTGTGGTTGTGGCTATATCAAAAGTTGGAGCAGTATTAACATAGAATGAGTATGTTGAACTAGCTGAAAGAATATCTTTTGAATCTCTAGTGACTAGAGAGATAGTATTTAATCCGCCTTTTGTTAAGGTTGCTATTTGTTCTTTTCCATAAAATGCTGTTCCATCAATTTGCCAAATCGAATTAACTTCTAATACAGATGATGGAGTTTCTTCATCTGTAGCACTAGCTACAAGCTTTAATTTATCGTCTATATTATAGACATCGTAATCAGTACCATTACTAGAAGTATATTTATAATCTGATTCTGTGTAACCTTCACATCTTCCAGATGTTCCTATTGCTTTATCATTACAGATTATTTGTGCTACTGGTGGTTTATTTACTCTGAAATCGGCTGTTCCGTCACCAGTAATACCGTTTAAGTCTATTGCAGATAATTTTATTAGATAATTGCCTTGTTCAGAATTATTGTTAATTGTATAGTTTGCTGTATTTGTTCTATTTGCTATTTGTTTTGAAGTCCCTTTTGGGTCAATTAAATACCAAGTAAAATGACTTTGATCTATAGCAAGATTTCTGTTTGTATCAGTGGCCAAACCGTGGAATGTTACTGTTTCGCCAGCTTTGAAAAGAGGTATTCCGTTGTGAGTATCGCTGGTTCCTGTAACTTTTATTTCAACGTTAGGAGCTTTTTTATTAGGATCTGGAATAATTTTAATGGTAAATGTAGCTGTAACATATTTAGGTTCAGGGTCATTTACTTTAACAGTAATATAAGTAATTGTTGCTACATTTATATACGGAGCTACCCATGTTGCAGAGGCAGTGTCGTTATTGTTTGACGATTCTTTTAGTTGTCCTAATCTGTTGTTCCAATTGAATTCTAATTTTTCTTTTTCAGGATCATCTGCCTTTAAAACTAAAGTGATAGAAGCACCGCTGGTAACTTCTTGTATTGTTGAAACTGCAGGAGATTGACTAACAACAGTTGGAGGTAAATTAGCTCTTGTCGGATTAACAACAATGTTTTCTAATGTTACACTGGCTACATTTTTTTTCATATCTCTTGCTTCAAAAAACATTGTATAAGTTTTAGCTTTTTCTAAGTCTTCTGTAGTCCATACCCAAGTATTTTGATTAGTTTGGTTTAAAATACCACCATTAGGTTTAATGACTAAAGTCTGAGTTAAAATATCTCCATCTGAATCTGTTGCTATAGCGGTAATTGTATATTTTCTGTTTCCATAATATGGAGCATCTGGATAAATGGTTGTGCTAACAAAATAAGGTTTTGAGCTTGGGCTATAATTTCCAGTACCTATTTGTAATTTTAATTTAGCTTTAGCAGTCAATTTAGCAGTCGATTTTTCTGTAACTTTTACAGAGATAGTGGCTAGACAGTCTTCTTCAGGTGCATTCCAATAATATTCACTAATATGTGATGAACCTTTGGTTTCTTCTCTTGACAATTCCATATAACCTTGGTTTGGAGAAGTACAACTATCTATTGTCCATTCAAATTCTAAATCATCGCCATCGGCATCTTCTGCAACTGCTGTTAAGGTAACAACAGATTTGATATTGTATTGTGAATTCTTAGAAGTTAACGAAATGATAGGTGGGACATTGTTGCTTGTAGTTTCTACAGCACTTATTTCATAATAAGCTGGATTTGGATTGAATTCAATAGGTGTTGAAGTATTTCTATAATTTACTGCTTCAACAACTAAACTAGCAATAGTTCCACCAGGCATTTTAGGAGTTACAAATTCACCTGTCAAACCATTTACTTCGATAGTTTGTCCCCATAAAGTAAGGCTCGGAGTTGGATTAATCGGTTGTCCTGCTGCATTAGTTAATTTACCATAAACAACACTATCGCATTCTACTCCTGCAAGTTTTTCGCTTATTTCTTTAGATGGTGCACTTTCTGTTAAAACAATTGGATTTGAGGTTCTATATATATATACTGGGGCATCTCCTCTATCTGAACCGTAAGGCAAATATTTAAAAACTAAATAATGATTACCTGGCTTTAAGTTCTTTAAAATAAATGTTCTTTTAGTTTCATCAATATCAGCACAATTATTAGGATCTGATTCAGAATAAATATAAATATTCTTTGTTGGTCCATAAACAGCACGAGTAGAAACTAAATCTTCATTTGATAAGCCTGGTGATGAATATGAGCCTGAAATAGAATACTCTTGATCTGGAATTCTATCAGAGGTTGCAGATCCACAACCATAAAATATAACTGCCCCTATTAAGGCGATAACAAGCATTAAGATAGTGTATTTGCGGTTATTTTCCGCCATGATTTGCCCCCACGGATTCAACTTTTATTATTAATTTTATCTGATATTATCGCTTTATTTGACTTCTATTGTCAATAGTTCAATTAAATATTTTTTTATTTTTTTTGTTTTATGATAAATGCTTTGATTAAAGCCGATGATTTTTGTAAAAACTATAATAAAAAATAGATAGAAAAGGTAGTGAAATTATGAATAAAGCTATATTTCTAGATAGAGATGGGACCTTGAATCCTGATCCTGGTTATATTTCTTCTCCAAAAGATTATTGTTTATTTGAAGGGGTAGGGGAGGCGTTAGCAAAATTACATAACGCTGGTTATTTATTAATTCTTGTTACAAATCAGTCTGGAATTTCGAGAGGACTCTTTACAGAGAAACAGCTAGAAGCTGTTCATGAAAAGATGAATAATTTATTAGGACAATTTGGAGTAAGATTAGATGCAATATATTATTGCCCACATCATCCAGATTTTCCATATAATGGAGTAACAGAATGTAGTTGTAGAAAACCAAAACCAGGTATGATTTTGCAAGCATTGAAAGATTATAATATAGATAAAGAAAATTCTTTTGTAATTGGTGATAGAACGTCTGATATAAAAATAGGTTTAAGCTCAGGGGTTTCTCCTGTTTGTATTGCAGTGAAACCTTTTAAAGAATTTGAAGAGATTCCAACATTTCCAACTCTTTCGGAAGCGGTTGATTGGATTTTATTAAAAAAATAACTATAAAAAATCCCTTAAGTGATTTTACTTAAGGGAATATTTATGAGTTATTTGAGGAGTATATATTATGTGTTACTTTTGTTTAGTTGTTTTCTTTTTTTAACATTTTTTTGATTGCTCTAAAACCATTTTTTTTGAGTGGTGCCAGAACTACTAGAACTTGTTTTTGGCTCTATAGTATAAGTTTTTGTTGAATTATCAATAGTTACACTACCTAGTAGAGTTCCTGCTGAATATGCTCCTCCATAGAAAATTCCATTATTGATATTTGTATATGTTGAATTTCCTCCAACATATATGTTGTAAGTATTGCCAGTTGTTAGCAATGAAGTACCAAATTCAATAATTTCAGAATTTTGAGTTGGGGCGAATGTAATAATTGAAGTTCCATTATCTTCTTGAATATTTATTAATTTACCTTTTGGAAGTCCATTAGTGTGTATTTTCAGGAAATTAGCTGAACCAGAATTTGTTTTATCACTGCCTATTCCTTTATTTCCAGCAGCAATTAGAGTTTCTCCAGAGAATGAGAAAGACCCTTCAGCATTAAAAGTTGAATTACTATTTGAATCTTGATTTATAACCAAAGTTCCACCTGTAATACCAATATTTCCAATCGAATTTACACCATTACCTTTAGCATAAATATAAGTTTCACCACCTGAAATATTTATGGCTTTGGAGTTTGATTTTTCTCCTCCTACATTCAAACCATCTTCCAGCGAGCAAACTTTTATATCGCCTCCTGCTATGGTGAGATTTGTCTCACTTTGAATAGCATTTTCAGCAGAAATAACTCGTATTATAGGAGTTCCACTTGCACCAATAGTTACTTCGCCTTTACCTAAGATTCCTTTTCCATCTTCAAGTTCATCTATGTTATTTAAAACTTGATTAGAAGGCGAAATTATTAGTGCAGGATTTCCGCTTATATCAATATTTCCTTCGCTATAAATTGCACAGTCATTGCTACTAATCTTTATTTTTCCACCACAGATATGAATTGAATCGGAAACCAAACCTTTGCTACTTTCTAATTCAATATCATATTTTGTATTAGGATTATTAGCGACAGTAATATTACCACCTGTTACAAGAAGTTTTTCTTTAGCTAGTATACCATCACCATTGGCAGTAACATCGACTGTTGCATCTTGGTCAAAGTAAACTGCTTGTTCAGAGATTATTGCATTTCCACAATCAGAAGTAATTGTTAAATTTGAGGATTTAAAGTAGATGTCACCTTGAGTTAATATTCCATTGCCTTTAGAAGACAAGACTATCGGTGATGAAGTATCTATTACTAATGATGATTGGCAGTTTATAGCAGAAGCACCATCTGAAGAAACATTTATTTTTCCAGCGGTAATTATCATACCATTGTCACCATTACAGCAAATACCATCAGATTCTTGATTTTCAGCAGTACAATTTGCAGTGACATTTAGAGTTCCATTACCTGTTATTATTAAATCACCGTTAGAGAATAAACAAGCGTTAGGTTCATTTTCAGACCCTTCATCATAAATGTAAGAAGTTGCATCCATCAACGTATTTGTAGTTTTGCTTATCAACAATACTTTAAGTGGTGTTACTTTATTTACATTGTATATTGCTGCGTTTGTTTGACTTATAATTGTGGCACCATTTAAAACTAGAGTAACGCCATCAGTTAATTCTTCAGGAATACTTATTTGACCATTTAGAGTTCCTGAAAGGACATAAGTTCCAGCAGCTTCGATTGTTAATGTATTATCTTCCTCATCAAAAGAAACATATTCTTCTGCTTCTGCTGGAGATATTGTCTTTTCTGTTAAATCAATATTAATTGCAGTTTCTGCATTATATTCATCAAAATATGCATTTTCTGTTCTTAAAGAAGAGAAAATAGATGAAATATCATATACATCATTTAAACTAATTGAAGCTCCTCTAATATCAAACCAATTTCCAGGATTTTCTAATAGAGATGAATAATCATTACCACTGATAGTTTCAGTTCCAGAACCTATGTCAGAAGTGTCAGAGCCGATAGGAGCAGTTCCAGAACCTATGTCAGAAGTGTCAGAACCAATAGGAGCAGTTCCAGAACCTATATCAGAAGTGTCAGAGCCGATAGGAGCAGTTCCAGAACCAATATCGGAAGTGTCCGAACCGATAGGTGTAGTTCCAGAACCTATATCGGAAGTGTCCGAACCAATAGGTGTAGTTCCAGAACCTATGTCAGAAGTGTCAGAGCCAATAGGTGTAGTTCCAGAACCTATATCAGAAGTATCAGAGCCAATAGGAGCAGTTCCAGAACCTATATCAGAAGTGTCAGAACCGATAGTTTCAGTTCCAGAACCTATATCAGAAGTGTCAGAACCGATAGTTTCAGTTCCAGAAGCAATATCTGGAGTGTCGGAGGCTACTGGTGTAGTTCCTGTTGCGATAGGAATAGTTCCGCCTGAAACAGAAAGTTTTAGTTCTGCTTTACCTATTGCGTTTTTGCTATCTGTGCCTGTAAGTGTGATTATAACTTGATTATAGGTTTGTGTGGCAATAAAAGTTGCTTTATTATTGCTTATTTTGTTTAAAATACCACTTGTAGCAGACCAGTCATAAGATATAGAATCTCCATCTGCATCATAACCTGTTGCTGTTAAATAAAGGTATCTGTTAGGATTTATCGTAAGTATATCGTTAAAATCTCTATCTATAGTGGAAGTATCTGTATCATAAGTGATAGATACTATTGGAGCACGATTAATATTTTCAGTAGTTTTTAAAAGTTTTATTTGTTTTACAGAATTATAATTTTCGCCAAATTCTACAGGGATTACAGTGGTTTTAAAACCTGTTGCAGAAATTGTTGCAGTTGCAATTGTTTCAGGAAAATCTTTTAGGGAAATTGTGTTTGAATTTGGATTATTAAAAGCATAATCTATTCCCCATAAGAATACAGATAATCCATTTTTTCCATTTGTTAAAGGATTACCATCATTATCTGTTACAACTATATCTAATGAATAATTCGATGGCTCCATAGTCATAACGTATTGGTCATTTGCTGATTCTACATAATCAACTACTTTTTCATTACTATCTGAAGGAACAACTATAGGGACATTTTCTTGTCGTGCTCTGAAAACAAATCCGCCAGCACCATCAGATTTCTGAGCTACTATTGTATGATTACCTTGTGGAACATTGAAAAGTGTATATACACCTCTATTGTCTGTAAGGGCGGGTAAAACACCATTAAGTTGTGCTCCGTTTTGTTCAAGAAATACTGTTATTCCAGATAAATCAGTTAAAGTTGTAGCAAATCTTATTCTAGAAGCTAATCTAACAGATGCAGAATTATTAGCTGTTACTTTATTTGTAAAAGTTACAAGATCATTAGAATCATTTGAATTTCTAAAATCAGTTAAATCATCTGAAGCAGAACCACAACCAATAAATAGCGTGGTTGCTACAAGTATCGTAAGCAAACCCCAAATATGGCTATTTTTCATAGATATACCTTCCTCAAATAAAATTGCGTACACATAAGTATAACAGCAATTGCTAAATTATTAAAGAATTATTAGAAAGTGAGATTTAAAAATTTTAGATATAATTTTAATAGAGGCTGTCGGTAAGGGGGCGAGGACATTACTCCATACACTGAATTTTTAATAATTTCTTAGTTTTTAGACAGCCTCCTACTAGAGCAGATTAGTGAAATAAAGCTGTTCCTATTCTTACAATAGTAGCTCCTTCTGCTATTGCTATTGGAAAATCGCCAGACATACCCATAGATAATTCTTGGGCTTTGTAAGCTGGACCTTCTAGTTCTTTGCTTTTGTCAAACAAATCTTTTAATTCTTTGAAACATGATTTAACAATAGCTTCATCACCTTCTAGCGGTGCCATTCCCATTAATCCCTTAATGTCAAGATATTCATTGTTTCTATAGTCTTTTATCACTGTTAGGATTTCATCAACATCAAAGCCTTGTTTGGCTTCTTCCCTAGAAATATGAACTTCTAACAATACAGGACATTTTCGACCTGTTTTTTTTGCCCATTCGACAAACTCATCTAATAATTCTCGTCTATCGATTGAGTGAACAAGAGTAGCTATTGGATATACGTATTTTATCTTGTTATTTTGTAAATGCCCTATAAAATGCCAGTTTATGGGAAGATTGGAAAGTTCTTTTGCTTTATCACGTAAAACTTGTGGCCTGTTTTCACCAAAATCTCTCTGACCAAGATTGAACATTTCTTGTATTTTGTTGCAGTCAACGGTTTTTGATACTGCTAATAATTTAACAGAACCCTCTTTTCGACCAGAGTTTATTATGCTATTAGAAATTTGTTTCGTTATTTTTTCAAGATTTTCTTTTAAAGCCATACCAATCACCTACCCCCTAACACCAATCACCAATCACCTATCACCTATCACCTATCACTTACTAATAAGCTTTAGCTTCATTAAAGTTTTACTGGTCTTGTCCTAATTCTTAATATATTAGCTGTAACAGGAGATACGGCAAGACGCTGTGCAGACGATGGGTCATGGTCTATAACTAAAGAATTAGTTTCTGTGTTATCTAGCCATCTTTGCAGATTTCCACCGATGCAAGAACCAGTAATGTGTAATTTAAGACTTCTTCCACCAATTACACCTCTGAAGTTAATTCTTGTTTTTCCATCATTAGATTTTGCTAGAGAAGCTGAAGAATATATTCCTGCTCCTGGTTTGTATATTATAGCTCTGATATTCCATATTCTAACAGCATCGATAAAAGCAAAAGAAGGATTTTTGTTTTTTATTACTTCTTCCAAATCGACTGTAGAAATGGCTGTTCCTTGAGCTGCAACCAAAAATAGATTTAGGTTTGAATCTATATTTGTTGGTCCTGTAATAAATATATGACCTGGTGTAACTATAACTAAATCTGTTCCTATTTCACCTCTGATGTAAACAGAACGTTCTGAAAAAATAATTCTAGCGCCGTTTAAATTACCGCTGTCAATGTTGTTATAACCACCGTATTTAACATCGCTAGCTAATACAATGTATTTTTCATCTTTAAGCTCATCCTGTTCTAATGTAGCAGAATTTGCTGTTAAATAGCTATCTGAATAAAGAGTAACCATACCTGGGTGGTAGTCAATATCTATAGGTTGTCCATTTAGAAAACCTTTCCCTTCAGAATCTATATAAATACCACGATTTTTACAGAATTTCCTTAAATGGTCAATATCTGGTTTCCAAGAAGGAATAAAAGAAGAATATTTTATTGAATCACGGTCAACAAAATATCTTGTTAGGTTTCGTTCTTCAATATTTCCAGAAGTATGTTGAATTCTTGGACTAGAATTCATATTTCGTTCTGTGTTAAGACCTTTTAATACTGGTCTTGTATTTGGTCTTCTGTAAAAATAAAGAGCTGTCTGAGCAGGGGCGTTGAATGAATGATTGTCAACTATTATGGGTAAACTACAATATAACGGACCATTGCATGGAGATACTCCACTTCTGTTGAAGAACATTCCGTAATTTTCTTTTATAAGTTTTTCAGCTGGCGTGATAAATGGAGATTTACCATTAGGTTCGTACATTTTAACTAATAGTTTTGGATCTAATATTTTTCCTTGATTTGTTATCTGACCAGATTCAAAGAAAGAAGAATTGGCTTTATAAAATTCATTAAAAGAACCATAAGCGGCAATGTATGGCAATAAAGGTTTACCATAGTAGTATTCATCTAAACTTTGGAAAACACCAAAGGTTTTTGCCAAATCATAAAGTTGAACAATTGCGGCTGTAGAATATATGTGTTTTCCGCTTTTGCCTTCGACAATGATTTGATACTGTTGGCTTTCATCTATTAAAGTAGTTTTTTCATCATCATCAAGATAAAGTTTTCTAATAGAACTTACCCTAAAAGAAGAATGGGTTTTTATTCCGAAAGTAATCCACTTATCTATTTCAATTTTATCTTCAAAAAACATTGGAGTAAGAACTTCTGGATTTACTGGTCTGTCAGAAGTTCTTATACTTTCACACATTTTGGTTATAGCAAAATTTATCCCTGATTCTGCTGCTAGTCTAGCTTGATATTTCTGACTGCGAAGATGACCTAAGTCTCTGTCAGCTCGATAAACTTTGAATAACAAAGAAAGAAGCAATAAAAAAGTGAATCCTACCATTACGGCTATAGGAATCAGAGATTGTTTTTTTTGTGTAATTGTGTCCATCACTGGTTCCTCAAATTTATTATTCTTTTAAAAGTTTTTGTTTCTTGATTTCCAGAATTTGAACTTGGGTTTTGTGCTTTAAAACTCAATTCTAATTGTGAAGCAGATAATCTTACAAATTTTCCATCTGAACAATAGGCTACTAATGGGTTGGAAAATCTACCAAATCGTTTTGTTGTTGGACGACCATCTTTCATCAAATAGTTTAATTTGCCGTTTTCAAAAATAAAACCTTCCAAATCTTTTCCTATTTCTAATTTTGATGGATCAACAGGTGAATAGTAAAAACATTCTTTAGATTCACCGATAAATGGAGAATCTAAATAGATAGAATTGGATATTTCGCTGCAAACTTCGTCTAGCATTTCGTTTATGTCGTAAACCCATTCGTATTTTTGTTGAGCTTTGCGAACATCAGATGAGTTTATAAAAAAGAAAAAAAACGAAGAGCCACAAGCTATTGCTAAAAAGATTGTAAATAAAATTATTTCCCAAACGCTTAATCCGCTTTTATTCTTCATGGTCTTGTCCTCGACTTTAAATATTCAAGACTCAATGTTTTACTAAAAGGGAAACTGCCCCATTTAACTTGTGCTCTTAGTAAAAGACAATCTGGAAATTCATTAACTGGTAATGCTTCTACTTTGCCCATAAGCGAAATATCTTCATAACCAGATAATGGTTTGTAATTTTCAGAATAGCCAGAAGCTTCAAATGAACGCTCTAATGCACTTTCCATCAAATTTTCAAGAGCAACTGAAGCTCTTAGATGTGTGTCAGAATTGACTAAAGGTATAGCCTTAATAGACCAAAGCTGAACGAATGGCCACAAAAAGAATGTGGCTATTCCTACGTAAATTAATTTTTCAAAAAGTGTTCTTCCTTTTGTGGCCACGTCAAAACCCCTATCAATTCAAAGAAGCATATTCTTTTAATTCTTGGATAAATTTTTCTGCCATAACTATCTTATCTTCGTCTTTTGTTACTTGAACGTATTTTTTCCAAGTTTTGATTGCTTCCGAATTCATTCCAATTCGTTCATATATTACAGCCATATTATACAACGCTTTGTCAAGAAAAGGATCTTGTTTTAATGATGCTTTATATACATCTATTGCTTCATCGTAACATCGCTCCATATCAAGCAAACAGGCAAGATTATATAAGGCTTGGGTGTTTTTGGGGTAAATGTTTAAAATATCTCTATAACAGCTCATAGCCCCATCTATATCACCAGCATTAAATTTCTCATAAGCTTTTGTAAGTTTTAAATTTAAATCCGAATGAATAGTTGGGATTGTTCTTGATTTATTTTCAGATTTTTTCCCTTTTTTTGTGGAATTGCCTGAAGAAGCGTATTGTTTATAATAGTGTTTTACTTTGCGAACATAATTCTTGGTTTCTCTAAATGGTGGAATTCCTTTATATTTTTCTACATTACCAGGTCCAGCATTGTATGCGGCTAGAGCATAATCAATATTTCCATCAAAACGTTTTAACAACATTCTAAGGTAATTTGAGCCACCGAGAATATTTTCTCTAGCATCAAAAGGATCTGAACAACCGACAGTTTTTGCGGTTGAAGGAATAAGCTGCATTAAGCCTTGAGCACCTTTAGAAGATGTTACATCAGGGTCAAAATCAGATTCTACCTTAATTACAGATTTAATAAGGTATGGATCGACACCATGAATATTTGCTGCTTCGTTTATATATTCACTAAAAGATTCATCACTTGAAAGCAAAAACTTTTGACTTGCAGAAGAAGGCAAAGATGTTGGATTAATTGAAGATGGAGTGTTGAGTGCTTCGCTTTCTTTCTTGCTAGTTACTACTATTTTATATTTTTTATTAGGAGGACTGTCTGTTAAAAACAATCGCCCCTGTTCATCTCTGTAGGAATAAATAGCGGCACCAGATTGACTAGCTAGTCCTATAATCATCATTCCTGCGATAAAAAAGAAGCGCTTCAAGAATCATTCCCTCCTGATAAGATAAGTAATTTCACAAAACAATCGACAGAAGTTTTAAAAATCTTAATGAAAAATAAATTTTTTTTGTTCTCACATATCATCTTTCATCTTAATAATGCTTTCAGCCATTTTTACTTACCACCTACCACCTACCACTTACCACCTACCACTTACCACCTCTCCTCTCCTCTCCTCTCCTCTCTCACCTTACGCAGCTCTTTGTTGTTTATTTTTGAAAATTTGAGCAAGTATTTCAGCTACTGCTGTCCAGAGTTCTTGAGGAATTTCATCTCCTACTGTAGCTTTCTTGTATAATTCTCTTGCTAAAGGTTTATTTTCAACTATTGGAACATTGTTTTCGCGAGCAATCTCTTTAATCTTTTTTGCTAGTAAATCTGCTCCCATTGCTACAATTAAAGGGGCTGGGGTTTCATTTGGAATATACTTGATTGCGACAGCAATATGAGTTGGGTTTGTAACAACAACAGTTGCTTTTGGTACTTCATCCATCTGACGGCGTTGGGAAGCTTGACGCTGTCGTTCACGTATTTTTTGTTTAACGTGAGGGTCTCCTTCAGATTGTTTATGTTCTTCTTTTATGTCTTCTTTAGACATTTTCAAACCTTCTTCGTGTCGCCATTTCTGAAAATAATAGTCTGCTATAGCAAGTATCAAGAAGATTATAATGATTTTTATCGCCATTGTATAACAAACTTCTAGCATTGTTCCAAAAGAAGGCATTGGATTTGCTTTTAAAAAGCCTACAAATTCAGCCAATCTTTCTTTTATGGTTGAATATGGAATATATGCTACTATAAGTATTTTTAAAATTGATTTTACTAATTCTGCTACCATCTTCCATGAAAACATATTTTGAATATTTGAAACAGGGTTCATTCTGTCAAAATTAGGAGTCATTGGGTCAAATCTGAAAAGAAAGCCTACTTGAAGAACATTGGCTATAACTCCAGCAATAACTATTACAATCATAAAAGGTAAAATTACATTTAATACAACAATTATAAATTGTGTAAAAATATCTATAGCCTCGCCAAAAGCAATATTTGTAACTAGTGTTTGGGTGAAGGAATAACGCATAAAATTGGCACAATGATTGAATATTTTTTCCCCGTAAGAATTAAGCATCATAAAACCAGCTAACAATATGATTACAGAGCCTAAATCTTGCGATTTTGCTACGTTACCTTCTTTTGTAGCCTCTTCTTTACGTTTGTCGGTAGCTTCTTCTGTCTTTTCACCTGCAAACATTTGCAAGTCAAAAGGTATTTCTGAAACTTTAATATAGTTATTGTACTTATTTAAATATGATTCTTCACTCATGGTGTTCCGTTTAAATGCTTTAAAAGTAGCATTGCTTCATCTAAGCTTGCTTCTAATAGAGATCTGATTACATCTGCAAGAGAATAAATGAAGAAATAGATAACAATAAATCCACCTATTACTTTTACTGCAAATCCTAATTGGAATACATTCATTTTGGGGACAGTTCTAGCAATAAGACCTAATGCCACATCGCTAACTAAAATTACAGATATAATAGGCATAGATATTTGTAAACCGCAGATAAAAATCATTCTGCTATATAATAGTATTTCTTCTATAACCCCATTTGTTAAAACTAGTCCTGCAGGGGAGACCATTGAAAAGCTCTGAAACAAAGCACGCAGTAAGATTAAATGACCATTGAAAAATAAAAAGAGTAATGAACTAGATAACTGCAATATTTCTGAGATAAGCCCAACACTTTGGTTAGAACCAGGATCGGCTACTTGGGCAAACGAAAAACCTATTTGCATACCGATAATGTTTCCGCCAAATCTCAAACAGGAACTCATGAACAATACGACAAAACCAAGCATAAAACCTAGAATTAGCTCTCTAACAGCCATTATTCCATATCCAAAAATACTTAAATTTGGTAGCTTAGTAGTTGCCATCAAATGAGGAACTATTAAAAGTGCACAAAGAGCACTAAGTCCAGCTTTGACTCTTGTTGGGGCTAAGTTGTCTGAATAAACAGGAGTGATAAGAAAAAAACCGCTAAAACGCACTAGCGAAATAAGGAATAATCCTACTCCATTTAAAAAAGCGGCTTCCGTCATAATGCTTATTTATACTCTGCTACATCGCAGCATAAGTATTTAAAGAACCTAATAATCTAGTGGCAAAGTCAATCATATAACCAAGCATCCATTTTGACATTCCCATTATAGATAAAATTGTGATTATTAGTTTGGGTACAGTGCTTAAACTCTGTTCTTGTATAGATGTGGCTGTTTGTATTATACTTATAAGAATACCAACGCACATACCAATGAGCAGAACTGGTGTGGTCAATAATATACAAATCCAGAATGTTTCTTTTAATAGTCCTAATACAACATATTCGTTCATATTAACCTCCTCCTGCGATGCTAGTTACCAAAGATTTTATAACAAGATTCCAACCGTCTACCAGTATAAAAAGCAACAACTTAAAAGGCAAAGAAATCATAGCTGGTGGGAGCATCATCATCCCCATTGCCATTAACACGCTTGATACAAGCATATCTATGACCAAAAAAGGTAAATATATTACAACTCCCATCTGAAAAGCTGTTCTTAATTCACTTGTTATAAATGCTGATATAAGGGCTATTGTACTGAAATCATCACGGGTATTGGGTTTAGGTGCACCTTCCATTTCCGCAAAAAGCTGTAAATCTTTTTCTCTAGCGTGTTTAAACATAAAAGTTCTGATAGGTTTTATAGAGCGATTATAACACTCAACATAATCTATTTCTCTGTCGATGTATGGCTTTATTCCTTCATTGTAAACTCTGTCTATGACAGGGTGCATCGTAAAAAATGTGATAAATAGAGCAAGACCGATTAATATTTGGTTACTTGGTTCTGTGTTTGTTCCTAATGCACGCCTTACAAAGTTCAGAACAATCAAAATACGAGTAAAGCTTGTCATCATTATTAAAATAGATGGTGCAAGACTTAAAATTGTAAATAAAATTAATATTTGTAATGTTGTTCCTATCTGACTTCTTTCTCGTGATGGGTCAACTTGTATTGTTATAGCAGGTATTGGAAAAGGTGTGCTATCGTTGGGAGTTCGGTCTATTCTTGTGTTGTCGTTTATGTTTACTCTGGCATTTCCTCTTGATTGTTGTGCATTTGCCGATACAGAACCAAAGAGTAAAAAAAATGAAATCACTATAAAAAAGTGTACATACAAAAATAATGATTTTTTACTAAATTGGTGCATAATATGGATTTTTATTTGCCTAAGTAATATTCTAATTTTCTAGAAAATTTACTCTATTTGACTTAAATATGTCAATACCCTATTTCTCTTACTTAATAATGAGATTATTTAAACGTTCTTGACGACTTAAACGTTCTTCTTCTATTTCGTTTTTAATTTGTTCTGATTTTCTTTCTGTTTCAAGTTTGATTATTTCTTCGCTTTTGTTTATGTTGTTGTTTGGTTTATTGTTAGTATCTGTTGTCGTTGGAAAAGGAAAATTTTTGTCTAGTTCGGTAGCAGTCAATTTGTATTTTAGTTTATAGGTATCTATTGTGTCTTTATCAGTTATTTCAGTAAGGTAATTTATATTACTTTCTGTTACTCCTAACACAATAATTTTACCAGCGACATAAACAATATAGATTAATCTTCTATTATCTAGTGGAATTATGCCTAGAACTTTTCCAAAATTATTAGCACCAAAACCTGTTTTTTTCTGAATAAACCAAGAAATTGCAAGTGCGATAATTATTATACCTATTAAAGAAGTTATCAGACTTAGGGTTGAAGTCATTGCATTAGCAGAAGGAATAAAACCTGTCGCAGAAGCGTTCGATGGTCTTGTTGAAAAAAGAGGTAAAGATCCATCGTCTATAGTATTTGTATATTGAGAAGCATTAACTGTTTGAAGATTTGTTTCTTCAACTGTGGCAAGTTTACTTGAATCTGTCGCAGAATCATTAAATTCTTCTTTTATTTTAATTTTATTTGAAGAGATAATGAAATCTTCTGTTTCTTCTGTTTTAGTGTCTTTTATATATTTTTTTGCCGCATTAGAATTATTTATTGGTAAAGAAATTACATCTGAATCTGTTGCTAAAACAGTCTGGCAACAGAACAATTCTGTCATAAACACAAATATGTACAGCAAAAAAATTTTTAAAGACTTATTCATTTTTTTTATTTCTCTTTTTATCGAAGAGCTTTTTGAACTGCTTCAATAACACGATTTGGTTGGAATGGTTTAACAATAAAGTCACGTGCACCAGCTTGAATAGCATCAATAACCATTGCCTGCTGTCCCATTGCACTACACATAATGATTCTAGCGGATGGATCTAGCTTCTTTATGGCTTTAACTGCTTCAATACCATTCATTTCTGGCATAGTAATATCCATTGTTACCAAATCAGGTTTGAGTTTTTGATAAAGCTCAACAGCGATTTTTCCTGTTTGAGCTTCACCAATAATATCAAAACCGTTCTTCGATAGAATGTCTTTAATCATCATACGCATAAAAGCTGCGTCATCAACTATTAAAATTGTTTTTCCCATATAAAAGGAAGTCTCCTTAGAGAGCCTGTAATCTATCTTGAGGATTGATTATATTTGTAATGCGAACTGCAAAATTTTCATCAATAACAACTACTTCGCCTTTAGCTATTAGTTTGTTATTTACAAAAACTTCAACAGATTCACCCGCTAACTTATTTAACTCTACTACAGAACCTATACCTAATTCAAGAACATCTTTTATTAACATTCTTGTTCTGCCTAATTCAACTGTTATTTCAAGTGGAACATCAAGCAATAGGTCTATATTCGATTGTAAACCCATTGATTGAGTCATTTGAAGCATATTAAATTCGGCTGGGTTAGCTTGGAACATATTGGGTTGTTGTCCAGGCATACCCATATTAGGCATTTGTCCAGGCATCATATTCGGCATCATGTTAGGCATTTGTCCGGGCATACCCATATTAGGCATCATGTTAGGCATTTGTCCGGGCATCATGTTAGGCATCATGTTCGGCATTTGTCCAGGCATACCCATATTAGGCATCTGACCAGGAATTTGCCCTGGCATAGGCTGTTGTGGCATTTGCCCCATATTAGGCATTTGCGGTGGAGTTTGTGGTTGAGGTTTTGGAGGTTCTTTAGGTTTATTTAGTTCGTGTGCCATCAGTAATGCAAAATCCGCTGGTATTAATTGTAGCATTTCGGTTGTTGCTACATCGCCTAATTTAATACTAAAACCTATTCTTAAAAAGTCTGTTCCTTCATGAAAATCCGTCATATCTTGTGGAATTTCTTGATTGAAACGAACCATTGAAGCTGTAGGCGGAGATATGTCAACCCTCTTCTTGAATATTTCGGCTAAACTTGTTGTAGTTTTGCCCATCATTTGATTTAACATTTCTTGGTTTGCAGAAATATGTATTTCTTCAAACTGGACATCTACCCCAGAGCCACCCATTGCTAAATCGCCTATGATTGCAACAGTATTCTTTTTCAGTAACAGGTAGGTTACTCCGCTAAAACCTTCAGTATAAGAAATTTTTAGAATTAAATACTCTTCGTCACCACATTCTTGAACCAAATCAGAATAAGAAATAAGTCTGACTTGCTCAAGAACAATATCTGCGTTCGGTTGATTTACAAACATTTGAACGACAGAAGATGTAGCTCCTAATGAAAGTTTAGCTACTTCTGTTAATTGGTTAATGTCTTCTTGGGTAAATCTCGTGCTTCCATTAGGTATTGGAGCAGAGTTTGTAATTGGCTCAGAATTAGGAGAGCTACTCATGTCTTCTAATCCGCCACCAAGAAGTGCATTAATTTCTTCTTGTGAGAGAACGCCATCACCGCTCACGTTAAATCATCCTCCTCCTCTTCTTCTTCTATAAAATTTTTATTTGGCGGATCTAAAACTTTAGTTATTACGACCGCCATCTTTTTGCCTTTTTTGCCTGTTCTACCATTGAATTTAACTTGATTTCCGACTCTAATTTTAATATCGTTTTTTACAAGTTGGTCGGTTATTAGCGTATCCCCTACTTTCATATTTACTAAATCTTCAAGTGGGTAAACACCGCGACCGAGTTCGGCAACTACGGGCAAAGTTACTTCTTTTACTTGTTTTGTAATTATATCGACATTGGCTTTTGTTGATTCACTTTCTTTTCTTACCGCAACAGAAGCGAACCATGATGCTGCATTAAATTTTTGAGTGATATCTTCTACAGTACTATAAGGAATACATAATTTTAGTAAACCTGTTGTATCAAGCAAACTAATTTCAAACTTGATAGATACTACAACTTCGTTTGGTGGAACTATTTGAGCAAACTGCGGATTAGATTCGACCAATTCTATAACAGGCATTAAATCAATTACGTTGATCCAAGCTTCACGGAGTCTATCTATAATGCCAACCATTATTTTCTGCATTATCTGCTTTTCAACATCAGTTAGCTGTCTAAGGGTAGATAATGGGGCTCCGTTACCACCTAACAAACGGTCTAGTATTGAGAATACAATGCTTAGATCCATTTGAATCAAAGCTTGACCATCAAGGCTGTCTGAACGGAAAATTGTTATAAAAGTTGGTGGAAAAATAGAACTTATAAATTCTTCAAAAGTTTCTTGGGTGACCGCTATGGTTGTTGCCGTCACCCCTAATCTTAGACGTGTAGAAATATCTGTTCCTATCAAACGTGCAAAAGAAGCATGAATTAATTCAAGCGTTCCTAACTGTTCTTTAGAAAACTTTGTTTGACGTCTAAAATCATAAGGTTTTTCTTTGCCTTTTTTCTTCCCATGAGTAGTAGTTGGTTCGCTACTAGATGGTGGCGGGCTACTCGGATTGTTACTGGAATTGTTTGAATTGTTACTGCTAAAATCATTTAAATCAGATGCATTATTGCTCGTGCCTGAAGCTCCTCCTCCTGGGAGAGCATCATCAGTAGGTTGCAATGCTGACAATAAAGCATCTATTTCATTTTGACTCAGAGTGTCAATCATATAATAATTCCAACGAGAATAAAATTTTTAGGTTAATTAATTAAGAAAGTAGGTATAACTACTTGAATAATTCTACTTTCTGAAGTTGATCTTCCTAAAACATTATTAAGTTCTCTTTCCAAATCTTTGTGCATAAAATGATCTACATAATCTTCTTTTGCACGCTGAGCATTAAGCTTCATAAGATGATTGTTAACTCTGTCGCGCAATTCGGCCTTACGTTCTTCAAGTTCGTTTTCTAGTTGCCCAACATAGCCAATTTCTATTTGAAGCCTAATATAATGAAGTTCTTCATCTCTTGTATTAGCTGTAAACTCACCTAAGTCAAAACGTCCCATTTTAGGAGCATTATTAGCATTATTAATTTGTTCCTGTGTGGGAGGCGGAGGATCAACATTCGGACCGCCAGTAGTGGCTTTCTTTGAAGCTATATAAGCAATAGCTCCAATACCTAAAGTAATGAGAAGTACTACTAATATGATTATTATTATTTTTATTTTACCTGACATAATTCAATAAAACTAACACGAAGAGTGATAGTAAGTCAATGATTTACGAACTTTTAACAATAGTTCTACCATAGAATACTCCATTTCACTAAATATTTCTACTCTTTTAAGATAGAAATAATTATTTCTATCTTAAAAAGTCTAATAAATTTTTAACAATTCGCCGATACCTATCGAAGAAAAGAAAAATCAACTTGGCTCTAGGAGATAAACAAATGCGAAAAATTGCTATTGGACTAGGTATAGCTTTTTTATTATCTTTAAGTAATTCGGCTTCTCTTGCTTCAAGCATTGAAAATCAAAATTTAAATGCAAGAATAAAATCTTTACAAGAACGTTTAAAAGAATTTCAACAACGTGAATATAAAGATCACGAAGAAAAGATGGTTGCTGAAGAAGAAGCAATTGATTTAATCCTAGAAGAAGAAGCAAATCTCTTGCAGGCTCAAGAAAAGGTTGAAACTACTATAAATCAAGAACTTGCTGAAAAATTTATTGATGAATTTGAAAATAGGTCTGATGTGGCACTAACGGTATTATTTCACGACAATGATTTAGGTGAAAGATATTCTGCAAATAAGAGTTTTGATATAATCGAACCACCAAAAATAATAATCGAAGACGAACAAGATGAAAAACAACAGTTTTATGACAGTTTAAGGAAGAAAGTTTTTCAAGCAACAAGAAATTATAGAATGAATAATCAGGAACGTCGTCATATTCTTGCTAGTTTAGAATAAATCATCACTTACAACGAGAGCCGTTAGGCTCTCTCCCAACTCTCAATTCTTACCTTATAATTTACCGTCATTGCGAGCAGTCGTTAGACTGCGTGGCAATCCAGTTTACATCTCTCATCTCTTAAATTGTCTCGCGTCTCACTGTCATCCAAAATTAATTCGTCATTGCGAGGCGTTGAAAACGCCGTGGCGTTGCTGAAAGCAAAACGAAGTCCATCCAGAAAAATTTCAGTTTTCAGTTTTCAACTTCTCCCTTCTCCCTCCTCTCTTCTCTTCTCTTCTCCCTAAATACCTGTCTATATGTTCCAAACAATCTTGTATTTCTTTTGTTTGAGGCAATAAACTTGCCAAAAATTCTAATGTCTGGTTTTCTTTGAGCTTTGTTAATGAAGATTTGTAATTCATTCCGTATAACCAGCAAAGTTGAAGTAAACAGACATCTGTTCCAGATTTTATATCTGAATATAAAGCTTGTGAATTATTCATAAGCTTTTTTATTATAACTGGGTTTGGTTCACCAATAGGAAGATTCCAAAGTAAATCGGAATGTTCTTTTATACTGTTGTTTTTTATACTTTCTGTAAGCATAAAAAAAATATCTATTTTATCTGAATCCCTTGTCAAATTTGTGAAACGTATAGAATCATCAGACAAGTCCGTAGGTATATTCAAGTTATTATGGAAATGAACGGCATCTAATATTATTTGTGTGTCTTTGTCGTCTAGTATATCAAATAAATTATTAGAAATTATTACTTCATAACCTTCTTGTCCATGATTAATAGATTTTGAATCTGAAAAAGTTTTGTAATTTTTATACTGTGAAAAACGGCCTATGTCATGATATAAACCACAAATTTCGGCTATCAAACAGTCATCATCTGACCATCTTTCATTTTTAGCAATATAAACAGCATTAGAAGCCACACGTTTTATGTGTTCTAATTTTTCATTCAGCATATTACACAATTTGTTGTCTGAATCTCTGAATTTACTTATATATTCATAAAATCTATCAATTAAGTTTCTGTATTCTTGTTTGTTCATTTTTCTTTTGTTAAAAAAGGTTTTCAGCCTTTTTGCTGCCACTCCTCTAGTGGCAAATAAAACTGCACCCCTTTGGTTTTCCGTTCAAAAGATAGTTTGTTTGCTGGATTTTGAATTCTAGCCAGCTCAGGTTTGCCCTTGCAGTTGGCAACTATATAAATCCAGGCTTTTTCTCCTAACTGTGAAAGTCTATTCATTTCATTTTCGCTGAGCATTACGCCATCAATTCCTGAACGCCCCTTAACTTCGATATAACGTTTGTTTCCATCTGAATCAATACTTTTAATATCATAACCAAGATTTTTACTAGAAACATCTTCAGGAAGAAAACCATTAGCTTTTTCGTAATCCATTACTATCTTCATCGCTATGGCTTCTACTTCATCGTCACGGCTCATTCCATAATTCTTTCGATATTCAACTTGATTTAATGGCACTACATAAGCACAACCCAAAACCTCTGGTTCTGTAGGGAATACCTCAACCATAGAATCCAGCTTTTCAAGACGCTCTTTACGTCTGACTTTCATTTCTTCAAGCCGTGATTCTTTATTAATCAATTTCTGCTGTATCTTTTCATCATCTACATATAGAATTTTATCCTGTAATTCGTTAATTTCGCCCTGTAAATCAATAAATAGCTGTTGGAAAGCTGTTTCTAAGTATTCACGACGGTTTTTAATATCTTCTGTAACTTTTTTTTCAGTGCTTTTTAACAATGGCTCAGTCTGATTGTTAAAACTCCATTCTAGCACTTCATCTTCCTTAGCTGGCTGTGGTGGAGTTATCTCTTTTGCGAACTCATTTGGAGCAACCAAGTCTAATAGTTTTGCTGGTGAAGTTTGATAAAAAGAAGAATCTTCATTCTGACAGACCAAAGAGAGCAATTCGTTTACCACATTTGGCTCACCACTTTGTGTAGGCCTGTTGTCCTGTATCTGATTCTTTATAAAATATGCAAAAAAAGGCTTTGAATCTTCTGGTGAAACAAGAATGGTGCCTTTAAGCATTTCTTCACGATATTTGTCTCTAATAGTATAAATTAGAGAATCAAAAAGAGCATTCCCAGGGTTAATATAATGAGCTTTTCCAAACTTTGCCGTAGTATTTTGATATTCTAAAAACTTCTGTTTGTCGAAGAAGAAATATAGCCTGGTCAGATTATCTGCATAGATACGATACTCCTCTTTCAACCTTTTAACGAGAATGTCAGGAATATAAGTTATTTGGAAAATCCCCTCTTCAACTTCTTTATACTTACCACCAAGCTGTTTAAAAGCTTTTTCAAAGAACTGCCTTATGTAAATTGGCTGTAAACGGTGTTCATCACTATCTTCTTTTAAAATTCTAGCATCTTTATAATCTATTTCTGAATGAGCAATAGCGTTGTTTTGCTCTTTAATAGAGTTTACAAAAATATCACCTAAATCTTTAGAACTTTTATCTATAAATAAATCTAATTCACTTTCTTTTCCATTCAAAACAGATGAAATAATATCATCAAGTGAGATTCCTTTTAAAACATCTTGTATTACATCGTAAACACGGTCATCACCAAGCTGTTCACGAATTGTATCTAACTTTATAAGAAGCTTTTTTAAAACCTGTCCTTCACGGGTATTGCTTGCAACCATGTTGAAAACAATAACATCAGATTTCTGTCCATAGCGGTGAATACGTCCCATTCGTTGTTCAAGACGATTTGGATTCCATGGAATATCCCAATTTATCAACAGCTTGCAGAATTGAAGATTTATACCTTCTCCGGCGGCATCAGTACAAATAAGAATTTGAACTTCATTTGTCATAAACCTGCACTGAGACTCTCTACGCTCATCTACAGACATTCCTCCATGAATGGTAGCTACAGAATAGCCATTATTGGTAAGCCTGTCTTCCAGATAAAGCAAAGTGTCTTTGTGTTCGGTGAAAATTACAAGCTTTTCGCCATTTAAGACTCCCTGAAAAAGTAGCAGATTCTTTAACTCAATATATTTCTGCTCTTCTTGTTTCTGGTTATACAGATTATCAGCCATTTCATAAAGAGCTTTTACCTGTTTTGCTTCCTCTTTAATCTCTAATGGGCTTTTAGATGTAGTAAACAACTTGAATTTTCTTGGATCAGACATAATATTATCCAATGATTCACGTTCCTGATCGTCTAATTCATCAAGATCATCTATTGTTGAAACTTCCATTTCGTCAAATTTGACACGTTGTTTCCAAATAGCTGGATTCTTGTCTAATTCGTCTGCTAAGCCCTGTAAAGCCAACCAACGCTTTTGCAGAGTATTTCTCACAGCAAAAATAGAACTTGCTAAACGGCGTTGCATAACCTGTAATGCCAAAGAAACATGTATATTTTTTGTGGCAAAAGCTTCTTGTTTACGAACAGAAAGATAGTCTGTAACAGCGTCATACAAATGTTTCTCATCTTTAGTTAAATCGTAGGCTACAGTTTTTGTAAAACGCTTCTTATATAATGGGTTTCCTGACCAATCCTTCATATCTTCCTTCAAACGGCGAATAAAAAACTTATTTACTCCGTTTATACTAAGTTCTTTTATTCGTTCAGTAGATAGGCTGGCAGTAGCAAAAATGTCTTCATCTAATAACTGGAGTAATCTTTTAAAAGTATCTTTACGCCCTCTATGTGGAGTTGCGGTTAGTAAAAGAAGGTGTTCGCAGTTCTGGGAAAGAGTCAAAGCCGCTTCATATCTCTTAGATTTATAAATTTTATCTCCATATTCGTAAGCAGAGAGTTTATGAGCTTCATCAAATATTATTAAGTCCCACATTGTCTTCGAAAGAATTTGTAAAATGTCATCTCGACAAACAAAATCAATAGAAGCTACAATTCTATCGCTGTTTTGAAATATAGTGGGTTCCGAAGAGAAGATTTCACGATTTACCAGCTTGAATGGAATATTAAACTTAACTCCCATTTCGTCTTCCTGCCACTGTTTTGTAAGACCGCCAGGAGTAACGATTAATACTCGTTCAACGATTTTTCTCATAAGCAGTTCTTTAAGTAGCAAACCCGTCATGATGGTTTTACCCGCTCCTGTATCGTCTGCTAACAGAAATCTGATTTTGGGCTGTGGAAGAAGGAACTTGTAAACAGCTTCTACTTGATGGGGTAAAGGGTCTACAATGCTACAGTTGATGGCAAAGAGAGGGTCAAATTGATAAGCGGAATTAATGCGTTCGGCTTCGGCAAACAAAACGAATTTTTCTGGGTCACCTTTAAAGTTGAATTGACCATCGGAGGTTAGAACCTCTAGAGTATTTATCTGCTCTTCACTGACTATCTTAGAACTTCGTTTTAAAGAGTTTACCCCTGTATAACTTAAAGAATACTTGCTTCCAAGCTTCTTTATTTTGTCGATTGTTACAGCTTCTGTAGCTATCAGGTTTTTAACTATGTTTCCTTCTTCTATCATTTTATTTCCTTAGAAAACCTTCTTTCTCAATTTTCTTCAAATTTGAGCCCAAGCTGAGATGCTGATTCTTTCACGCTCTTAATTAATTGCGAGTTTTCCATTAGTGGGTTTGAATCTGTAGAAGAAGCTGTAAACTTCACTTCTATCTTTAATCTATTATTCTTCAAGGTATTAATGAAACTGCTAAAGAGTTGAGAATAATTTTCTATTGGCACATTACCACTAATTATGATTTTATTGTAAGTCTTTGCTACAGGTTCTGGTTCCTGTTTCGGTTTTGGTGTAGATGGAGAAGGTGGGTTGGGTTTCTGTTCAGTTCCTGGTTCTGGTTTTTCATCTTTTCCAGGAAGTTCCATTACAACCGAAGGGTCTAACAACCAATATTCATCAGAATTAACATCCAAGAATGGAACATTCTGACCTGAATAAATGTTAGTAAACTTAGTTGCAGTGCCGACTCCCACATTAAAAGTTCTATTTGAGCAGAAGCGGTTTACTGTATCTTTTATAGCTTCTTGTCCTGTAATCATCGGCTTGTCGTCATATCTCAAAAAAGCTTCGTAAAGATCTTTAATCTTAACATTATAACCAGTAGTTGGTAGCATATTGATGTTTTCAAGAAGTTTTCTGCCAACAGACTTTATAATCCATTCTTCCTCAATTATTTCGTTCAACAGATTTGTATTTATCTGTGTGGAAAAATTATATGAGTAATCTTTCAGCTCATAAGTTTTTAATCCTTCCTTAGCTGAATATTTTATCACTTCATTAAAAGCACGAATCAGAGCTTCATTAACCTTTTTATCAAATTCCTTTTTCCTGTTTGCTATGTCATCGTTCTGGTCTTTTTCTAATCTGCCTTTATACTCGGTAATAATCTTATTGCACGCAAGATAATCCGTAAGCTTTGATA
>CAJOQX010000245.1 GCA_905236865.1 Candidatus Rifleibacteriota bacterium | reverse complement strand
TAATTTGTACCTTCGGATAGACTTTGAGGGAACGAGCCTTGTGCGGAGAATAGAGGTCTCGCGTCTACTGTCCGCTCACTCACCACCAACCACTCACCACGCCAAGCTTCGCTTGGCTTTCCGCTCTGTGTAGGCAATTATCACAATCTGATTTGAACTTAAAAATTAGTTTCAGTACAGCCTCTCGCAGTGATGAACCTTTTTATACTTTTAACTTTATGCTCTCATCTCTCACCTTAATGATTATCATATCTTTGAGCTATTTGGTCATAGGCTGCAAGTTTAGCTGTAAGTTTGTTATCATCCATACCATAGTTGAAACGACCACTATCATTAGGAAAGGCTTTTAAGTAAAATTCTATCCAAAATTCTTTTCTTTCGTGGTTATATTCTGCTTTTGCTTCCCAACAATGTAAATCTCTCTTTAAAGTTAGGGTTAAAGGACTCATTTTATGAGTAAGATTATTATAAGTTCCAGAAGTGCCTAATTCCCAAAGAGGTCTTATCACTGTGGAATAGTTGAAAGATGTTGTTGTTATTTTTTTGTATTGGTTAGGAATAGTAATACTGGTGTCAAAAGACCAATAATCGGTTGACATTCTGTATCTAGCGTTGAAATTATTAGGTTTTATAGCTCCGAAGTTTATTTTAGAAAGAGGTGTATTTTCATCAACAACATAATCTCTTCTCATAAAGAATTCCCAAGATCTATATGCATCTGTTCTGGAACGTCTTGTATAGTCCCAATAAACTTGTTCCAACCTTCTAGTTGCTCTATTATAGTTAAAATTCAAAGGATTAAGAATCCAAGTATCTTCTGCAAATCTTAATCTAGTCGAAGTTTGGTCTACACTAGTAACATTATCGAATTTAACAGGTGAACGACCTTTTGAAGTAGATATATTATAGTTGAATTCTAAGCTGCTAACTTTAGAGAATTTTTGACTTGCCCTAACCATAGTGTTGCCATTCTCTCGTTCAACTCCGCCAGTATAAAAGCTTTTTTCCAAAGTATATGAAGGTGATACTGTAAATTTAGGATTAACTTCTATTGTTGGAACAGAAACAGCTACACGTCCATCTTTCTTTTCTGTATCTTTTTTACCTGTTCCTTCGCTTTCTTCATAATGTCCATACATACCGCTAAAGTTAAAGGTTAATGGAATAAAAGGAGCTGTCCATGCAGGTAAACTGAAATTAATTTCTGGTAAACGGTTTACAAATTGATAGGCTTTGTCCAAGATATACTTATCTTTATCAATATCGAAGAATTTGTTAATGTTTATAGTCATATTTATAAACTTCAAAACAGGTCTAAACATAGCTGTAATAGTCATATCCTGATTTTCTGCCTGTCCGTTATATTTATCTCCAGTATAGTTAATTGTTGTGCTCAAACTTTCACCACTTTTGAAAGTTAAATTATAGGAAAGATTAAGCTGTTTGTTGTAGTGACCTCTTTTTGTTTCATTTAAACTATAGTAGTAAAGTGAACCATTGCCATTATCGTGAGGGATAGAATAGGTGCCGTTGAAGCCGTAGCCATAGCCACGTTTTTCATACCAATCATAATTCAATTTACCTGTTAAGTATTCATTGACCATAAGATCTGTAGCTAGTTTTACATAATATCCGTCAATACTAGAAGAACCTTGTCTTATGGTAAAGAATTTACCTTTATTATTCTTTGCCTGGCTATGATTAACTTTTTGATAAAATATAGTTTTACCTTTCCACTTTGCTTTGAGACCTTCCATCGTCATAGAATGTCCAGGATAGCTTTCAAGTAGTTTGGCTTCTATTCTGTAATGTGGGTGATCAATATTGTCACAGGTTGTTTGCATTATGTTATGAGCAACACTGTGTTCTGGGCTGATATATACATCATCAGCTTTTACATAGTTACGGCTCTTTTTTACTTCGGCGTTACGCATCCAGCCTTTGCCTGTTTTCATATTATAAACAATAAAATCACCGCTAACTTGGTCGTAACCTTTCCAAAAATCTACATTACCTTGAGCGAAAATATCTTCAGTTGCAGTGTTGGCTTGAATGTTATCGCCACTAATTTTCATGTCTTGATATGAAATATAAGCTTTACCTTTAGCAATAACCTGTTCGTCTTTTGTTCTGTATTCAAGATAATCACCATAAACCTCTACTGGGTATTTTTGAGAATCTACAGATACATCGAGTGCATAAACATAATTTGTACACAACATAAAAACAAACAAAATATATGAAAACACATTTGTTTGCTTTAAATACCTGTTTTTAGTTGGTTGTTTCTGCATATAATACCATTAGAATTTATGTGAACTTAAAACGAATAAAGTTTACGCAAAAGCCTATCGGCTAATCTCTGTTTTTTTTTAACGAATAACTCTTTTATTGTTTTATTGATGTTTGTTTGATTCTTTTACCCTGTCTGATTCTTTTTTGTTCTTGCGTAATTAACTAGAAATTGTTATATTTAGAAGTGTGTATGCTTTTTAGATTTGCAAACGGAGTTGATTTCTATAAGCATAATG
Organism: Candidatus Rifleibacteriota bacterium; assembly: GCA_905236865.1. Lineage (GTDB taxonomy): Bacteria > Muiribacteriota > Ozemobacteria > Ozemobacterales > Ozemobacteraceae > RUG334. Next base: position 2,629 of record CAJOQX010000245.1, on the reverse strand, counting down.
ATACAGTTAATAAAAAACAATAAAAACGGAGTTTTATTGTGAAAAAGATACAAATTATAATAATTTTTTTATTATTCGTTTATATATTAGTTGGATGTGGTTCAGGTTCCAACACTGTTTATGTGTACAAAAACAATGAACCAGAGATAAATACAAAAAAAGAAGTTGTAGACAAAAACGGCACTTTTGCTGAAATAACTCTTCCGTCAGGAGCTAAGATAAAAGCGACCGAAGAACAAACTTTTCAAGAGGGTGTTGAAGTAACCATCGATGAAGAAAAAATATCAGAAGCTTATATTTCACAAGTTGGAACACCTTTAATTTATCGTTTTAAAGCTAAATTGCAGTCTGATAATCCACTTGAAGCACCTGTTGAAGTTAAAACTTTAAGTAAACCGCTAACAGTTACTATTCCCAACAATATCAGCGATAAAGGTGTATGTTATTATGGCATTAGAGAAAACAGCAACGAACCTTGGAGATATTCAAGATGTTTAGATTCTAATATTATTTCTAATTTTGTTGCAACAAGAGCTGCAACGCAAATAGCTCCAAAAGAGGTTACCTTTCAGCTTTATCGTGCAAATATTGAATTTGCATTGTTTGTATTCGATTTTTCCGATAAAGACAATTCTTTGACCACAGTTGATCAAGCTAAAAACGAATCCAATAAAAAGATATTAATCAGTAAAGGTATTTATACAGAAGATGTTAAAGTTTCAACAACTTTAAAAGGATTAGAATTAAACAATCTAAAACCTGAAAATTTAGCAGTAAAGATTACCTTTAATAGCGACATTGATAATTTAGATACTTTTAAAGTGAATAACACAAAATGCAAATTAGATTGTGTTAGCAACAAAGCATCAACAGGCGGAAAATATGCTTATTCTTTTGTTTTTACTGGAATAAATTTTGAGTCACAGATTGATTCTGAAATAAAATTTGATTTTGTTTTAAACATAAAAAATTTAAGTATAGAAAAATTTCCAACAACTTTTTTAATCGAAATTTACTCTGTTGATGATACAAACAAAAAATCTTCTTTAAGAAGTTCTTTGAGATTCAGCGAAGATGATGGAGAGGGTGACAATGGTGGGGTAATGCCATTTTCTTATTCTCAATTAATGCAATTAGGGCTTGAAGAACTTCCAACATATAGTATTATATATGACTTAGATGGTGGAGACTTAGAAATTGATAATCCAGAAAGCTATAATGAAGATGAACTCCCAATAACTTTAAATAATCCAACAAAAGAAGATTATGAATTTATAGGCTGGACAGGCTCTAATGGCAATGTTCCTGAATTAACAGTTACTATTGAAGAAGGAACAACTGGCGATTTAGAATTTGAAGCTAATTTTGCTCCAATATATGATATTACTTATGATTTAAATGGTGGAAGTTTAGCGGAAGGAAATCCAGATTCTTATTATGAAAGTGTTCTTCCATTAACTTTGAACAATCCGACCAAAGGTGGTTACGTTTTTATAGGCTGGACAGGTTCTAATGGAGATGTTCCTGAATTAGTAGTTACTATTAATGAAGGAACAGCTGAACCTTTAGAATATTTCGCTAATTATGCAGAGGTAGAATTTACCATTACATATACTTTAAATGGTGGCACTGTTACACCACCTAACCCTACGGGTTATAATACAGCTTCCGCAACATTTACTTTAAATAATCCAGAAAAACCAGGTTATAGTTTTAGTGGTTGGTCTGGAACTGGTTTAACAGGCAAAAAGACTACTGTTACTATTACTAGTGGTTCTTCTGGGAACAGAACATACACCGCAAATTGGAGCAAAACAAGATATTCTTTATCCTATACTTTAAATGGCGGAACAGTTTCTCCTTCTAACCAAACTAGATATTATGTTGATACTGAAACGTTTAGTTTGATTAATCCAACCAAAAATTATTATGATTTTGTAGGTTGGAGTGGAACTGATTTGGTTGGAACGAATAATATAACAGTAACTATACCTAAAGGTTCTATAGGAAATAGAACATATACCGCTAATTTTGCTCCAACAAGTTACAGTATAAGCTATAATTTGAATGATGGTACTGTTGGTGGAGAAAACCCAACTTCTTATGATATTACTTCGGCTACTATTACTTTACACAACCCTTCAAAAATTGGGTATATTTTTAAAGGTTGGAGCGGAACCGATTTAACTGGTTCAAATAATACAACGGTTAAAATTAATAATGGCTCTCATGGCAATAGAAGTTATGAAGCAAATTATAATCTAATAACTTATAACATAAGTTATGAACTTCACAGCGGAGCTCCTGAATCAGCTAACCCCTCTACTTATAACATTACTTCTAGTGATATTACTTTAAACAATCCCATTAAAGATTATTATGATTTTACAGGTTGGAGTGGAAGCGGATTAGAAGGAGACGAAAATACTGAAGTAATTATTCCGACTGGTTCGATAGAAGATAGAAACTATGAAGCTCATTATAATCCTATAAGTTATACTATAACTTACGATTTGCATGACGGAACTCTAGAAACGGATAATCCAGAAAATTATGATATTACTTCGGCTACTATTACTTTACACAACCCTTCAAAAATTGGGTATATTTTTAAAGGTTGGAGCGGAAC
>CAJOQX010000244.1 GCA_905236865.1 Candidatus Rifleibacteriota bacterium | reverse complement strand
TGTTCGACATATTTCTCCTCTTGCGACCTCTGTAGATAACTGCCTTGCATAATTTTTGAGGGAACGGGTCTTATTCGGAGAAAAAAGTCTCGCGTCTCACTATCATTATTGAAAATTACTATCTTCAAACACCTCATATAACAGATAAAATTTACGTTTGCCCTGTATTAACATATATGATTCTTTTCTATTTCAATTAAATGCGTTAACGGTTAATTACTTTTTTATTTACTCTTTACACCTATTTATCTTTGTGATATAATTCACAAAGACTTATTAAAAAAGTTATTTTTACTAACTTAAATAAAAATCTAACGGAAAAGGGTATTACAGCCCTGACCCAGAAGAGGAAAAATTATGACTACCTACAATCCAAAATCATTAAAAGCAGAAGAATTTATTAACGATGAGGAAGTTAGATCAACTCTAGCTTATGCAGAAGAAAATAAGAATAATCTAGAATTAATTAATCAAATTCTAGAAAAAGCTAGACCACAAAAAACACCAACAGGTCATGTTTGTGCAGGTTTAACTCATAAAGAAGCTTCAGTTTTATTAGCTTGCGAAATTCCAGAAGTTATAGATAAAATCTATAAAATAGCAGAAGAAATAAAACTAGCTTTCTACGGCAACCGAATTGTTTTGTTTGCACCACTTTATCTTTCAAATTACTGTGTAAACGGTTGTGTTTACTGCCCATATCATTACAAAAATAAACATATTCCTAGAAAGAAACTTACACAAGAAGAACTACAAGCAGAAGTAATTGCTTTGCAAGATTTGGGCCATAAAAGACTTGCCATAGAATCAGGCGAAGACCCTGTAAACAACCCAATAGAATACATTTTAGAATGTATTAAAACTATTTATTCTATTCATCATAAGAATGGTGACATTCGTCGTGTTAATGTAAATATTGCTGCAACAACTGTTGAAAATTACAAAAAACTTAAAGATGCAGGAATAGGAACTTATATTCTTTTCCAAGAAACTTATCATAAAGAAAGCTATGAAAAGCTTCACCCAACAGGACCCAAGCATAATTACGCCTATCATACAGAAGCAATGGATAGAGCCATGGAAGGCGGAATCGACGATGTAGGATTGGGCGTTTTGTTTGGTTTGGAATTATATAAATATGAATTTGCAGCTTTAATTATGCACGCAGAACATCTTGAAGCCGTTCATGGTGTAGGTCCTCACACAATAAGTGTTCCAAGAATAAAAAAGGCTGACGATATAGACCCATCTGCTTTTGACAATTCAATTTCTGATGAAATATTTGCTAAGATTACAGCTTGTATACGTCTTGCTGTTCCTTATACTGGCTTGATTATATCTACAAGAGAATCTGAAGAAGTTCGTTCTAAATTATTGAGATTAGGAATTTCACAAGTTAGTGGTGGTTCAAGAACCTCTGTTGGTGGTTATGCTGGCTATTCTCCAGAAGAAAGACCGCATGATACAGAACAATTTGATGTTTCTGACCAGCGTTCACTGGATGAAGTTGTTAGATGGCTTATTAACAATGGTCACATCCCTTCTTTCTGTACTGCCTGTTATCGTGAAGGAAGAACTGGCGATAGGTTTATGAGTCTTTGTAAGAGTGGTCAGATATTAAATTGTTGTCATCCCAACGCTCTTATGACTTTATCTGAATATTTAGAAGATTATGCCTCACCAGAAACAAAAGAAGTTGGTTATAAAATGATAGAAAAAGAATTGAAACGTATTCCAAAAGATAAAGTTAGACAAATCGCTACTGATAATATTAGAGATATTAGAAACTCTAATCGCCGAGATTTTAGGTTTTAAGTATGACTCTCAATGAACTGCCTAGTGGTGAACGAATACATATTGCTTTTTTCGGAATGAGAAATGCGGGAAAATCAAGTGTTGTAAATGCTTTGACTGGTCTTGATTTATCTGTAGTTTCTGATGTAAAGGGAACGACAACTGATCCTGTAAAACGTGCAATGGAACTTTTACCACTAGGTCCAGTTGTAATAATTGATACTCCAGGTTTAGATGATGAAGGGGAGTTGGGAGTAAAAAGAGTTGAAAAAGCTCGTCAGATTTTATCTAAAACTGATATTGCTGTATTAGTAGTTGATTCAACTTTTGGTTTGTCAAATTTAGACAAAGAATTGTTGGAAGAACTATCAGACAGGAAAATACCTTTTCTGGTAGCTTTAAATAAAAATGATTTATTGAATGCCCCATTCTTTAAAGGGGAATATCCACATAGTGGACATGGGGATTTTAAAGGAAATAATAAAACAAAAAAAATCTCCCTGTCAGCTAAAGCTGACATCCCTCTTTACGAAAGAGGGTATTTTACAAATACTTCAAATAAAACTATTAATAATTCTACAATTTATTCTTCCATAAATAAATACATTAACGAAAACTATATTGTTAAAGTTAGTGCTAAGACTGGCGAAGGAATTATCGAATTAAAAGAGAAATTAGGTAGTTTCGCAAAGACACTTAAAAACGAAAAGCATTTAGTTTCAGATTTAGTTTCCCCTAAAGATGTAATAATTCTTGTAATACCAATAGACGAATCTGCACCAAAAGGCAGACTTATAATGCCTCAGCAGATGGCTATCAGAGATTTGCTAGACTCTCACTGTTCTGTAATTTGTTGCCAAGTCCAAGAATTAGAAAATACATTGAACTTGCTTAAAAATCCACCAAAACTAGTAATAACAGATTCGCAAGCTTTTAAAGAAGTTTCAGCAATTGTACCTGAAAGAATAAATTTAACTTCTTTTTCTATTTTAATGGCAAGGTATAAAGGTGACTTACCTGCTTTGCTTAAAGGAGCTAATGCTTTATCTACATTAAAAAATGGAGATAAAGTTTTAATAGCAGAAGGTTGTGTTCACCACAGACAGTGCAATGATATAGGCACAAAAAAAATGCCAATTTGGATAGAAAAATTTTCTAATTCAAAACCAGAATATCAATTTGTTTCTGGCGGTGATTTTCCAAGTGATTTGTCGCAATATAAATTAATAGTTCACTGCGGTGGTTGTATGCTTAATGAAGCAGAAATGAAAAACCGAATACGGAAAGCCAATGAAGCGAATATTCCTATCGTTAATTATGGTATGGCTATAGCACAAATGCATAATATATTAGAAAGAGCAATAAAAACAATAATGAAAGATGAGAGATGAGAGGTGAGAATTGAGATTTGAGAGTTGAGAGTTGT
>CAJOQX010000243.1 GCA_905236865.1 Candidatus Rifleibacteriota bacterium | reverse complement strand
TCTCCTCTAGGAGGCTTTAGTATACTCACTATACCAAGCAAAGCTTGGCTGAGAAATGAGGGTTATCTTTTGAATAATAAAATGAAGTGGGAAAGTTGAGTTAATAATAATTATATTAGGTTTAGCTACTTTTTTTAACTACTAATCTTCATTAGTTTTTTTCTTTTTTTCTTCCAGACAAAGAACCATAAAAGACATATATTTAGCTTTATTATCTGGATCTAATGTTATACATTTTTCATACCATTCAATAGCTTTATCATAATCTCCTAAATTACGAATACAATGAGCGTATAAACAAAAATAATCTACAGAAGGGTTTTGTTTAAGTGCTTGATTATTATAAGAAAGTGCACTTCTATAATCTTTTTTATCATAATAATAACACGCCAACCAATATGAGAAACTCTCTAGGAATCTATAATCATGAGTTTGTTTAGAAAGCAAAAAACCTTCAAAACATAAATCACTAGAATCTTCATATTGTTCTGTATCAATCAAACAAGCTGATAACATAAAAATTGCTTCTAATTGTTGAGGTACAAACTTTAAAGCTTTATCAAATTCATTTATAGCCTCTTTCAAAAGCTTTTTATTATACAATTCTTTACCTTTATTAAAATGATTATAATAATTATTTAAATCAGAGTTTTTATCTAATCTTGCATTAAACTCAATAATTTTACTTTCTATATCGAAAAGATCATTTGCTCCATTATTCACTAATCTTTTACATTCTTCCAATGTTTCTATTGCTTTGTCTAAATTTTGTAATGCCATATATATACTAACAATTGCCAATAAATAAGCATTCTTTAAATTTTTATCTTTTTCTCTTTCATAAGCAATATTATAATATTTTAACGCATTATCATAATCTTTTATTCCATAGTAATAATAACCTGCCTTATAAGTATAATAATTTAATTTATCCTTATTGTTTTCTCTTTTACATATTTTTATAGCTTTTTGAATGTATTCTTTCATTTCACTATATTTTTCCATATCAAACAATAAATTAATAATACCATCATAAGCACAATAATTATATGGAACTACATCTACATCAATATCTTTTTCTATAGCCGTTTTATAATATGCTAAAGCTTGACTATAATTTCCATTGTTTAATTCAATATTAGCATCTGCTGTATGAGTAGCAATTAAATATAATTTAAAATAACTCGCTGATTTTTCAAAATCTTCTAATTCGTTATAACTTTTTGTTAATACATTTGCATAAATAAAATTATATAAATAATCATATTTTTTGTTTTCAACTTTATTAAGCAAAGCTAATGATTTTTCTCCCAACTCAACGGCTTCTTTGTAATTTTTCTTATTAGCTTCATAACCTGCGGTTCTAACTAACCCAATAACATTTTCTGGTTCATATTCTAATATTTTTCGATATTCTTTCGCTGCCATTTCATTATCATTAGCAAATTCGTAATTTATCGCATTAGAAAGATGCTTGAAAGCAGGTTTATTCTTTTTATATTTTTCTCTAACTTTATTAACCATTTCATTATTGCCTGCTTTTTCATAATAATCCATAGCTTCATCGTATTTTCCTAATTGATAATAACAATAAGCTATAGAAGTATACTCAATAGTATAATATGGCTTATTTATAAGAACTAATTTTGCATATTGCAATGCTTTTTCATAGTCTTTATTATTAAGATAATAAGAAACTATATAGTTATAAAATCTTCCTATATTATCTTTGCTAATATAGTTCTGTGCGAACAACAACCCTTTTTTTGCATATTTTAACAGCATCTCATTATTTTCAACAAAGTCATAACAGCCACACAACAAACCAATAACCTGTATCTGTTTTGGATTAATCTTATGAGCTTCTTCTAAAAGCTCTATTGCTTTATAATAATTTTCTTTTATTTTTTCTTTATTTAGTTTTTCTCTTTCTAAATTGTAAACACCTTCTGCTTTATAGATTTCTTCAGCTTTTTTTTCAGAAACATCATATATTTCTGAGTATTTGAATTTAAGATCAGCTTCATCTTCCTCTCGTATTGTCATAAGACTATTAGCTTTATCATAAAGTTCTTTAAGTCGTTCATCTTGAGACCCAAAATAAGTATAGTTTTTTGCAAAAGATAAATTTATATCAAAAGCTATAAAAAATAACAAAATAATAAGAATTCTTTTTATATTCATTTTTTATCCTTTTTGTTATTTTAGACACCTAAGTAGTTGTTTTCAATCCAACTGTCTGCAAGTCTGTCGTATTCTTCATCTAAAAGAGAATAAACATTAGCATCTTGCCATTCTCGATTTATAAACAAACATTTTCTGCTAATACCTTCACGTGTAAAACCAAGTTTTTCAGCAATTTTGGCAGAAGCTTTATTTTGCTTTGTTATTTTTAACCAAATTCTATGTAAGCTAATTTCTTCAAAAGCAAAAGAAATTAAAGTAGCTAATGCTTCTGTAACATATCCTTTGTTTGTTTCAGACTCATCAATCCAATAGGAAACTCCAGATGACCTCTGTATTCCAAAATCAACAGAATGAAGAGCTATGCGACCTATCAATTTATCATCTTCTATTCTAAAAATACCTAAATCTAATCTAAGACCTTTTTTAGCTAATATCCTATCTTCGGAAATTAAATCTACAACACAATTAAAGGTAATTGCTTCTGGCTGTGGTTGAATCCATTTTTCCAAATAATCTCTATTTTTGAGCATTAATTCACGCAATTCAGGAGCATCGATTTTTTTGCAACGTCTAAGATATATTCTTGAAGCATAAAGTTCTCTTTCTAACGGCATAATACCAGTAAAGACTTCTGGTGGTCTTTGAAGAACCTCTAGTAAATATTCAGAATATGATGATTTAGACATTTGAATCTCCTTTATAAAAGATTAAAGGTTGTTATAAAAAAACAATAAAAAGATGAATTAATCTAATTATACCTTTACAATAAACATAGCTAATAAGACTATGCCTTTATGGAACAAAGTAACGAGCTTTATCATCGAATATAATAAAGCCAGAAACAGATAATTCTGGAACCATTTGATAAGATTTTGTTAAAGTCAACCCTATTCGAGAGGGATCTAACAATTCAAAGAGCTTTTGTTGATTAGATAATTCTGGGCAAGATGGATAGCCAAAAGAATATCTACAACCTAAAATTTTGTTATTATTTATTTCAGGAAATAGTTCTTTCGTTATTCTCTTGTGAATACAAACAGCTGCACAATCTGCCAACTCTGCACCTAAACCATGTAATAAATGATAATCGTAATATGAATTTTCTTCAAATAATTTTTTTTCAACTTCAATAATTCTTTCACCTATTGTTACAACAAAGAAAGCTACTATTGTGTTTTTTCCTTTTACAAAATCTGCTATACAAAGATTTGGTTCTTTTTTTTGTCTAGGGAAATCAAATAGGATGCAATTTTCCTTAATAAATGAAGAATTAGGTGACACATAAATTTTATCACCCTGCCCCATTGTCTGAAAAAAACCATAGACAGCTTTACCTTCTATTATAGGTTTTTCTTTTTCTTGTGCTATGATTTTTTCTAACGCTGGAATTGCTTTATTATCAATTATTTTTTTATATTCATCGTCAGATAAATTTCCTTTTGAAAAACCCCATCTTGCTTCAAACAAAACTTTTCGTGAAAGAACGCTGAAAAGTTCTTCTGTCTGGATTGAAACCACTTTTATAGATGGAAAGTTATTCAAGTGCATATTCTGAAATAGTTTTAAAATAATTGTATATGCGTATCGCCTTAAAAAATATTTAATTTTTTAGAGTATGATTATTTATAGGTGCTCTTGTAACCTGACTAGGATTATTTCTAATTGTATTTGCTGGTTTATTATTAGGAATTACAGGTCTTGCAGTTGTGGCAGTAGGCTTAACTCCAACTGCAGGCCTAGCTGTTGTTGGTCTTGCAGTTGTAGTAGGTCTTGTTGCTGTAGGTTTTGCAGTGGTAGAAGTAGTTGTCGATGAAAAAGGCTTATACCTACTATAGCTAGGACCTAATTCTCCTCCATCCATAACTTCAACAGTAATTTCCAAAGACTTAACCTGACTAGTATAACTAGACAAATCTGGCAATACATTATCCATCTGACCAACAGCCAGTTTAGTTCTAATATCCATAAAAACATTTTCAGACTTTTCAATTTGTTCTTCAACTTGTTTTATAAAAGCTTCCAAGTCTTCTTGTTGCTTAATAATCTTATTCAATCTAGCTTGAGCTCTTAAAGTCTTTTCCTGATCCTGTTCAATAGAATAAGCGGTTATAAGTTTTTGAACATCTTCTTTTATTTCATCTAATCTTGCTTTACTTGTATAAGCTTCTTTTCTTCTTTTGTTAAGAAGAAGCAACTCACTCCATAAACTATTGCAAGATTTTGTATATATAGTAAGCTTCTTTTCTTCTAGCAAAACAGAAAGTTTTTTATATTCATTATAAGTACCTTTAAATTTTCCATTAAAATCTAATAAGTTAGGATTATTTCTTACAGCATACTTTGCACCAAGAAATCTAAATGGAGTGCAAACTAAAGCCAAACATTCAATAGCTAAAATACCAACAATATAAGGATTGAAGATTGTCCAACCAAGAGCAACTATTGCAGCTCCTGTCAAATACATCAATAAAGTATTTGCAATCATATCAATAGTCATCCAATTTTTATATTTTCCACGCAAATCATTAATATCAAGAAATTGACTCCAAGAACAGCCTTTTGCCCACCATCCAGCCATGCATCGAATTTGAAGTTGCAAATTGATAAGAGCAAAAACCAAGGCTACTAATACTTCTATTGATAATGTTGCTAATGCTCCCATTCTATACTCCTAAAATTAAAGAGGTTTGCTTAAAGGCATACCACATTTTCTTGGATATTTAGATATAACATTTTTAGTTTTAAGTATCAATATAAAGTTTCTTTCAAAAGGAATTTCTGGCGGAAATAGTCTAAAAATATCAACATTTTCGGTTTCCACTCCAAGAGTTTTGAACGCATTTGCTGCTTCCGACAATTCCTCATCCAACTTTGGTCCCTTATAATACAAAGACCAACCACCATTTTTAGTTAAAGGTAAAGTATATTCTGCAAGAACTCTTACAGCCGATAAAGCCCGACATACCACCAAATCATACTTTTCACGATGATTAGAATCTTGCCCCAAATCTTCTATTCGAGAATGAATAGTTTTCACATTTTTCAAACCAATAGATTCAGCCATTCTTAAAACAAAATCAACTGATTTTTGTCGAGAATCTACAGCAGTAAAACTTGAATTTGGCAATGCTATGGCGAGAGGTAAACATGGGAAGCCTCCACCTGTTCCCAAATCAAGAATATTTCTACTTTTCCATATTGGTAAATTATAACATAAAGGCAAAAGAGAATCTAAGAAATGCTTTTCAGCCATTTCTTCAAGTTCAAATATCTTTGAAACGCTCTTATATAAAGGATCTTTAAGCATATTTTCAGCCAATAAATCAATTTGATTTAGCTGAACATCGCTTAAATCTATTTTCAAACTATTTATTTGACTCTTTATGAAATCACTGATTTTTGCCATTTTTCAACCTTTTTCGTATTGTCATAGCGACTACAGCCACATCAGAAGCTCTCACACCTGGAATATGTGCTAAATCACCTATAGTGTTAGGTTTAACAGCTAATATCTTCATTTTCGCTTCATAGGTTAATGCAGTAGGTAAATCATTAAAGAAAGCTTCGTCCAAAGCTATTTTTTCCATAGATTCTCTCAACTCAAATTCTTTCTTTTGCTGAATCAAATAGCCTTCATATTTTATTTGTGCTTCAACTTCTGTTGCAGCCATAGTATCTAATTGATTTATTTCAGGAATCAAATCAGCAAACTTATTAATATCCACTTCTGCTCGTTTAAGCAATTGAGCTAAAGTAACACTAGAAGCAGGAACAGGATTAGCCAATTCAGGGAATAAAGCCTGTAGTCTTGATGGTGTTAATGTATAGTTTTCTAAACTAGTTTTAACTCTATCCATTAACGCAAAACGTTCTCTAATTAAACTTATTTTATTTTCAGGCATTACATCATAATTATAAGCGATTTCCGACAATCTTTCTTCAGCATTGCTCATTCTAAGATTTAATCTGAATGGAGAGCGTGAAGTAAAGACTCTATATGGCTCTTTTAAACCAGAAGTAGTTATTTCCTGAACCATCAAACCTAAATAAGAACTGTCTGCATCAAGAATCAAAGGCTTTTTCCCATTTATAACAGCAGCAGCATTAATACCAGCCAAAATACCTTGAGCCGCTGCTTCTTCATAGCCAGAAGTACCATTAATTTGACCAGCCAAGAACAGATTTTTAATAGATTTAGACATCAATGTAGGATATAAATCGCCAGGATCAACAATATCATATTCTATAGCATAACCCGGTCTAGTAATTCTAGCCATTTCCAACCCTTTAATAGTATTAACATAAGCTTCTTGAACATCTTCAGGAAGACTAGTGGACATACCTTGCAAATATATTTCGTGGCTATAATAGCCCTCAGGTTCGAGAAATACTTTATGACTATCTTTATCTGGATATTTACTCAATTTATCTTCTATAGATGGGCAATATCTAGTACCTGTTCCTTTTATATTGCCAGAAAATAATGCAGAACGACTAAAATTTTCTCTAATAATTCTATGAGTTTCAGGATTGGTTTTTGTCAAATAACAGGGTTTGGTTTCAAATTCACTATCCCCTGACCATAAAGAAAATGGAGCTGTATCTTCATCAGATAGCTGAATTTCCAAACCATCAAAATTAACAGTACTAGCATCTACTCTTGGAGGAGTTCCTGTTTTAAAACGCATCACAGGTAAACCTATTTTTTCAATAGAATTCCCTAATGCATCGGCAGCAGGTTCACCAGCACGACCTGCAGAAAAACTAATATCACCGATATGTATTTTCCCTCTTAAAAATGTTCCTGTAGTTAATATAACCACAGGTGCATAAAAGATTTCGCCAGAAACCGTAACTACACCTGCTATATTCCCATTGTCAAAATACAAATCAATTGCCATAGCCTGCAAAAGCTTTAAATTTGGCTGCAACATTAAAGACTGGGTCATTCTTCTTATATAGCCCATTTTATCTGATTGAAAACGATTAGACTGAACTGCCATGCCTTTTCTTGTATTTAGTCTTCGTCTCTGAATACTGGTTTCATCAGCTACTATACCCATTTCCCCGCCAAGAGCATCAATTTCTCTAACAAGCTGACCTTTTCCTTGTCCACCAACAGAAGGATTACATGGTAAGGCAGCAATTGTATCAAGATTTATAGTTAATAAAAGAGTTTTTACCCCTGCTCTAGCTGTTGCAAGAGCGGCTTCGCATCCTGCATGACCTGCACCAATTACAATTACTTGAAATTCATTATTTTTCTTATCAATCATGACTTTAAAAACCTACCGTATAAGCTGAAAAGTCTTTTTTGCTAATGAAGCAACAGTTTCATTACTGTCTTTTACTAGCTGTTTAAGCATCTCTCTAGCCTCTGGTGTCCTTTTTCTAGAAAGAATCTTTGTAGCCTCAATTCTTATAGACTCATCTTTTAATAAAATTGCTTTAGCTAACAAAATCATTTGATCTTGCCCCATAACAAAGGCAACATCCTTCATCCCACTTTTTTGAACATCAACAGAATCAGAACAAAGTTTTGAATAAATAGCTGCTGATCTTGGTTTTTCAAAATTTGGAGAACCGTCTGGTAATGTAGATGGAGGAGTATTATTACTAGTAGCCTGTTTTAATGAGCTTAATGGCTTTAAAGCTGGTAATGGTTTAAGAGGACCAATACTAGGCTTTGGCAAATTGCTAGGTGTTTTTGAAAGAACTGTCTCTCTTGACGCTGTACCCATTTTATTTGTTGGGAAAGAATTTGTAACTTGTGTTTTAATTGTTTCTTGCAAAGGTAACTGCGTTTGTAAACTATCTGAAATTTGGTTATTTATTGCATTTTGAGAATGAGTATTTACATTTGAGGAAAGAGTTGAAGATGCAGATTCAGTTTCCAAAGAATTAGTATTGCTAATAGTTGAAATATCTGGTAAAGCAAAAGGATTTTGATTTATTGAAATACTTTCGTTAGTTTGTTGACTAATTGTCTGTGCAAATGATACTCCGTTATCTGACTGTTCTGTATTACCAGAACTAATACTGTTTAAATTTGGTAAAGTTGGATTAGCTTGTGTATCAGCCAATTTTTGGCTTTCATTTTGAGATATATTCGGGAAAGAAGAAGTTCTATTCGAATTGCTTGAATCAGTAACAGGTTGATTATTTGTATTGCTATTATTATTTAGACTAACACTTTGTTGTCTTGCTTGAATAGTATTAGATTGGGTAGAGGGATTTTGTCCTAAATTAATACTAGCAGGTAAAACAACTTCTTCATTTGGAGGTGTATTTTTAATTTTTTCAAATAATGAAATAGCAACTTGTGCCACAACAGGGTCAGCATCTTTTGTCACCGCATTGAGAATTTGCCTAGATAACCTATTATTAATTTTTGCTAAAGCTTTTAAAACACTTAGGCGAATACCTTGATTTGGATCTTGAACTAACGTATCTTTTAATAATTTAAGAGAAGCACGATCGCCAATTTCTCCTAGAGCAAAAACCACGCTATCTCTAAGCCAAACTTCAGGAGAACTAAACATCGTTTGCAAAGTTAAGAAAGCTTGTCTATAACCAATTTTCACAAGATATTTAGCCGCATTTACTTTAACACGATTTTCATTGTCATTTAATAATTTAATAATTTCCTGTTCACACCCAGTTATATGTTGAGCTTCAATGACTTCTACTGTATTAGCTCTAACACGTGGATCATCGTCATTCAAACAGGAAATTAATAAAGGAACCCCATCAGAAGTACAATTTCGTGCAAAAACTTTTACTAAGCCTGATTTAATAATAACGTCTTTTTCATTAACAAGAATATTTTCTAATAATTCAGAATCTAAAGGAACTTCTGTATTCATCACAATCTTTAACATTAAGAATCTACGTTGAGACGAATAAGACGGATCGTTTAAAAGCTCTAATACATGAGCTGGCACTCTATCATCTTTCAAATTCAATAAGTATTGTAATGCTGTTAAAGCTACTTCTTCATGAACCGATTTAGATAGTTCAAATAATCTTGTCAAATAACCAGCAGGTTTTCTATCTACAAGTTCACCTAAATGCTGTAACAGAAAAGCAATATTAGAAGAACCGCTTATTGTTGGCAAAGATGGGTCTACAGGTCCATCAATAATATCAGAAAGTTTTTTTGCAATTGTTGGTTTAGATTCTGAAATGACATTTTTAACTGCTTCGTCAGGCTTATTTGAAAAATTAGTATCTATATAAGAACTGTTATTTTGAATATTAGGATTTTCATTATTTTTGTTGGAATCAGATAAAGATGGTAAAGGGAAGTTACTTGTTTCAGTATTAGCTGATAAAGAAGAATCTGAAGAAGAGTTTGCTCTAAAAGGTAAACTAGAATTGGTGTTTAAAGATGGATTTGTTCCAAAAGCAGAAACAGAATTGGTGTTTAAAGTTGGATTTGCTCCAAAAGCAGAACCAGAATTGGTGTTTAAAGTTGGATTTGCTCCAAAAGCAGAACTAGAATTGGTGTTTAAAGTTGGATTTGCTCCAAAATTAGATTTATAATTTAAAAGATTATTGGAATTATTTCCAGTTTCATTTGTTTTTGTAGAATCTTTATCTAATTCTGCACTCGATGGGAATAATGAAGCAAAAGAAGACAATGAAGAAGAGTTAGGTTGCTTATTTGTAGAAATTGAATCGGTAGGAGAGACAGATAACGTTGGGCTAGAAGAAGCTGGTGATGAAGTACCTGTTTTTCCTGTCAAAGTATTTATTGCTTTTTGAGCGGCAATTTTCACACTATCTTCACTATCGTTCAAACAGCTTTCCAAATGCTTAATTTTTTCAGCAACAGGGAAAGAAGGCAAGTTTTTTAGTTGTTCTACCGCCATAAGTCTAACTTGTGAAGATATAGACTTAAGATTTTGTATAATTAACTCTTGTCTCCTTTTGTTAATCATAAATTTACCATTCCTTACTTGCTATTTATTTCTGATTCATCAAACTCTTCTGGTTCATCACCACTCAAAATACTAAGCAAAACAGCTAATTCAGACTTTGTAAAATGATTCATTCTAACCATCTGACTCAAATCATCATACCTATCAGTTTTCATTATTTCAAAAGATTCATTTCTAATAATTTTAATTCTATCATCATTAATTTCAAAAGGTAATCTAATGTTTTCCAAAAAGGCAGTCTGTTTAATTCTATCATTTTCACGATCCGCATAACCACGATATTTAATATCTGTTTCTAAAGCATATATTTCGTCTGAAGCTGTTAAACAGCTTTCTATAGGCTTATGCAACAATTCAATAACGGATTTATATGTCATTCCAGGTCTTTGAAGCAATTCTGAACCTGAAGCAGGTTTCTTCAAATCGCCAGTTCCAGTTCTCATCATTATTTCACGTGCTTCATTACTTGGAAGAAGACTCAAATTATCCATTGATTCTATTTCTTCTTCAATTCGTTTTTTCCAGGCAAAAACTCTATTATAACGTTCTTTGCTTACTAAACCAATTCTGTAGCCGTCCTCTATTAACCTTCGTTCAGCAGAGTCATCTCTCAATGTTAGTCTAAATTCAGCATGACCAGGAGTAATTCTGTAAGGCTCATTTCTGCTCCAAGTTGACAAATCATCAACTAATACGCCAATATAGCTTCTTGTTCGTGAAGGCCAATATGGTTCTTTTCCTTTTAAAGAAAGTATAGCATTAATACCTGCAATTAACCCCTGACTAGCAGCTTCTTCATATCCAGAAGTACCATTTATTTGCCCCGCAGTATAAAGCCCCTTTATAACCCTGCTTTCCATTGTTTTATGAAATTGTCCTGGGGCAAGAGCATCATATTCTATTGCATAGCCATATCTTAATATTACTGCTTTCTCAAGACCTACAACACTTGAAACAATATCCTCTTGTGCGACAGGTGGCATTCCTGTAGTCAAACCTTGCAAATAAAGCTCTTGGGACTTCCATCCTTCTGGTTCAATAAAGATTTGATGCCTAACCATATCAGGAAACTTCAAAAGCTTTCTATCAATTGATGGACAATGCTTAGGACCTTCGTTTGTTATATTTGCCAACACTAATGGGCTTTCAGACATGTGACGCTTAACTGCTTCTATAGAACGCTCATCTGTAAAAGTAAGAAAACAGGAAATCTGTTTTTCATAACGTCTCAATCTGTCTTCCCAAGTGAAACCACCTGCATCAATGTCACCAGGCAACTCTCGTAATATAGACAGATCCACAGAGCTTTTCAGCACTCTAGGAGGAGTAGCCGTCTGCAATCTACGCATTTTTATTCCATTCGCTTCTAAAGAAGCAGAAAGTCCAATTGCTGCTTTTTGATTTTGCGGTGCACCATCCCAAGATTCACGCCCAAGAATAATTCGAGCATTTAAATAAGTTCCAGAGGTAATAATTAAACGTTCACATAAAAATTCAATACCTGTTTCTAGTTTTATACCCTCGATATTGTTGTTTGAAACAAGAATATCAGTAACCTGCCCCTGTCTAACATCAAGGTTTTCTTGTTCAAAGAGAGTATTTATCATTCTTTGGCGGTATAAATATTTATCAGCCTGTGCTCGACGAGAACGAACAGCAGGGCCTTTAGATGTATTCAACCATTTCATTTGAACACAGGTCTCATCAATGCACTTAGCCATTTCTCCGCCAAGAGCACCTATTTCACGGACAAGATGTCCCTTGCCAGGACCGCCTATACTAGGATTACAAGGCATTAACGCAATGGTTGTTATATTCATTGTCACCAAAAGAGTATCTGCTCCTAATCTTGCACTAGCAAGAGCAGCTTCACAACCAGCGTGACCGCCACCAATAACTATAACAGAATAATGTTTTTTTTGTGTCATATTATTTGCCAATACAGAAACGTTCAAATATCATATCAAGAGTATTTACATCAACAGTTTCACCATTTACTCTTCCAAGTTCACGTACAGCTTCTTCCAAATCAATAGAAAGCATATCTTGATAAATATTACCTATACCACTTTCAGCTCGCTTTAATGCTGTTAAAGCTTTATCTAATGCATTGATTTGGCTAGCTCCTAACAAAACCATTTCTTCTAGGTTTTCAATTCCTTGTGATTTTACAATATCTGTCAAAGAATTGATTAGCTTTGCCATTCCCTCTCCTTTTAAGGCAGATACTGAAATAACATTAAAACCAGACAAGAAATCATTTTCAAGTTGTTGAGGCAAATCTGATTTATTTTTTATAACCAATACTGGTTTATCTAAACATTTCAATTTTTCTAAAACAGCTAAATCTTCTTTATCAGAAGGTCTTGAGCCATCAAAAACCCCTAATACAGCAAAAGCGTTATCAATAGCTTTTTCAGTTCGCTCAATACCTATAGCTTCAATGGTATTTTCTGCTTTTCTAATTCCTGCAGTATCAATCAATCTTAATGGCATTGAGTCGATTATCAGGCTTTCTTCTAAGGTGTCTCTTGTTGTTCCAGGAATATCGGTAACAATTGCCCTATCACGTCCTAGCAAATAGTTCATTAAACTAGATTTTCCTGCATTTGGTTTTCCAACAATAGCTATTTTCAAACCCTCACTTATCAAAGAACCATTTTTTGCATTTTCATAAAAAACACATAGTTCAGAAAGAATTTTTTGTAAAGAATTTTTCAAAGCCGATTCATCAATTGATTCTATTGAATCTTCTGGAAAATTCAAACTAGCTTCTAATTGAACAAGTTGATTAAGCAATTCTTCTCTAACTTTTGCTATAAACTTAGAAGGAAGTCCATCTAGCTGGTTTAGAGCTAATCTTGCCTGTGTATTTGTCGAAGCATATAAAAGCTGTGAAAGAGCTTCAACTTCAATCAAATCCATTTTGCCATTTAGGAATGCTCTTCTAGTGAACTCACCTTTTTCTGCTTGTCTAGCACCATTTTTAAACAGTATGCTCAATACTTTAGAAACAATTACAGGATTACCATGGGTCGAAATTTCTGCAAGATTCTCACCTGTATAAGATTTTGGAGCTAAATATGTATTTACTATTACTTGGTCAGCAACAAAGCCTGTCTCGGGTTCTACTATTGACCCAAAATATGCAGAATAATGCAGGGGGAAAGGTCTCTTTCCCCCTGTTTTAAATACTTTATGTAGTATATCAAACGTATCTGGACCAGATACTCTTATCATACTAATTGCAGCTCTTCCAGCAGGCGTAGAAAGAGCAGCAATTGTATCAATCTTTATCTTAGACATCTTCTTCCATGAACATAGGAACAGAAGAAGAAACTTCTGTTTTTTCTGTTACTTCAACGTCATCATCAACAGCTAAAGGTTGCCATTCTGCATTCATTGGCTTGTTGTTGAATTTTTTTCTAGTAGAAGAAATTACAACACGGCGCATTGGTTCAGTTCCCTTAGAAAATGTTTCAACATCTGTTCTATCTTTCAGAGCCAAATGAATTGTTCTACGATCTAAGGTTGTCATTGGTTCTAATTCTATAGGACGACGAGAGTTAGCTGCTTTTCTTGCCATTCTGTTAGCTAAATGAATTAAGCTTTGATAACGTTTTTCTCGGTAACCTTGAGCATCAAGAACAATTTTGGTTCTTGATTCATCATTACCTTTATTAAAGATAATATTCATCAAATATTGAACAGAATCCAAAGTATGACCACGTTTGCCTATTAATTGAGAGACATCTTCAGCAGAGGCTTCTATTACCCATGCCCCATCACGCATATAGTCAGTCAACTGAATATTTTCTATTCCTACATTTTCGGCAACAACTTTGATTAAGTCAAAAATCTGGCTGTAACATTCGTTGTTCTTAATTTCATCAGTTACAGGTTCCTTTGGTCTTTCAGGAATAGTAATCTGTTCTTCTGGTTCATTTTCACGTTCGCCACGTTCTCTAAAGTCTTCATGTTCTCTGAAGTCTTCTCGATTTCTCCTGAAATTTCTTCTTCCACGTTCACGGCGAGGACCTCTTTCGCCACGTTCGCCACGTTCACGTCTACCATTCCATTCACGTCGACGATTTCTAGTTGGAGCTTGAAATTCTTCTTCAGATTTTTCAAAATCTTCTGTAGAATCATCATAATTTTCATTTTGCTTTCTAGAAAGCTTTTCACCACGTTCTACAGACTTTTCTTCTTGTTTTTCCTCAATAGTAAATTTGATTTTGTATTCCTGTTTTCCAACAAGTCCAAACAAGCCTTTTGCTGGAGCAGAAATAACTTCTGAAGAAACGATGGTTTCGTTTTCATTAAGCTCATTTATAGCAATTTGTCGAGCTTCTTCTTCTGTTTTTGCAGTAATTTCAATGTTTCTTGAATTTGACATTTAGATTTCCTCCTTCATGTTAGCCATTAAATGGTTAGAATGTAACTGCTGCAATATCCCTAATACGCTGCTGGCAAACCAATAAACCAACAGACCTGAAGGTAATGTAAAAGTGATAAATAACATCATCATTGGCATAAATGCCATCATTTGTTTTTGTTGTGGGTCAACTGTAGCTTTATTCTGCTGATAATACATTAATCCAGCTATAGCAAGAGGCAGAATTAGCCATGGATCGCCTTTAGACAAATCAGTCAACCACAAGAACGAAGCTTTCCTTAACTCAACAGCTCCTCTTATAGTTTCAAAAAGTGCCATAATTACAGGAAGTTGAATAATCAAAGGCAAACAGCCACCCAAAGGATTAACATGATTCTTAGTATAAATTTTAATTACTTCCTCATTCATTTTTTGAGGGTCATCTCTATACTTTGTCTGTATTTCTTTTATTTTTGGCTGTATTTTTTGCATTTTAGCCATTTCTTTGGATTGTTTTAAAGTTAGTGGGAACAATACGGCTCTAACGACAAGAGTTAGTAATATTATTGCTATTCCATAATTAGGAATAATTTTGTAAAAGAATCTTAAAGTAGCCAACATAACAGAATTTAACCAGCCTACTTTAGCAATCTTTTCACAATTAATCTTTTGAAGTTCTTCTAGAATCATCGGTCCTGCATAAATATTAAAATTTATGTTTCTAGACTCTCTTGCACCTAAATTAAATTTCGGAAGAGTGCAAGCCAAAACCCTAGTATCCATTGGTCTTTTTTGACTATTTGCAGATATTGTTTGAGAAGCTATTGTAGATATACTTATTTGTTGATCTGTTTCCATAAAAACAGTAAAATACTGATCTTTTATACCTATTCCCGAATAAGCACCAACCTTGTTGCCTTTTTCTACAAGGCTATCAACTTTAGTAAAAAATTCAGGTTCATCTGTATGTTTCAAACCAAATAACGTAGTCTGCCCATAGGGTTCCATAAATAACCCAGGTCCGTAATTAAAAGTTAAAGCCCCATTATTATCATTACCGATTGTAACAAGCTTTTCCTTTTGATTTATTATCAAATTATCAATTTTAAAATTATAACCTTCTTTAGGTAATGTAAAACGTCTTTCAAGCTTAATTGATTGAGAATCAGGCGTATTTTCATTTATTATATTATTTGCTGTTGCCTTAACGATTACCTGATTTTCGTTTTGGCTTTCAATTTCTATATTATAATTTGTAGTAGAAAATATTTTTTCAGGAGTATCAATTTCAAAAACCTTCATACTTTCCTTGTCAAAAGTATATCCCAAATCCTTTATGTGAGGTGGGAAAAGATTTTCATTGTAATTATTCCCTTTTAGATAATAAAAACTAATAGCCCCATTTTTACTAGAAATATTAAGCTTAATATTTGCATTTTCAAAAATAGCGTCTTTTAAACCATCACTATCCAAATCATTAAGGGCAATAGCCATAGCGGCACTGTCTTGATTTGAAGTCGATATATTTGATGCATTATCCTCAGAACTCTGAGTATTCTGCTGTATAACAACAGACAAATTGTTTGTTACTGGTGATTCTTGCTTATAATTGGCATTAGAATTTTCTTTTAAAACAATTGCATCAGTTTGTGTCTGTGAAGCAATAGGATTAGCTAAATCCTGTGCAAAAATACTATCAATACAAAATTGCAAGTTAAACAATAAAATAAAAGAGCAGATAAACCTGCCCATTCTTATGGTTCTAAAATTACTAACTTCTAAATCAAGGCGGTTATTGCTCATTCTTATTATTTTGTCTCCGATTATATAAAAAACTATTGCTTATTCTACAGGATCATATCCACCCTTATTAAAAGGGTTACATCTACAAATTCGCCATGCTCCCATAAGAGAACCTTTTATCAATCCATATTTTTCTATTGCTTCGTAAGTATAATGAGAACAAGATGGTTTAAATCTGCATACATTACCTAACAATGGCGAAATAAACTTTTGATACATACGTATCAAAAACAAACCAATTTTGGAAGGAATTGATATAATTTCCTTAAAGCTCATCTGACGACACTACCTCAACTGATATTTTAGTATGTGAAATTTTATTAAAGCCCCATTCGCATATATTTTTTAAACATTCATAAGAAAATTCAGAACAAGGCTTCCTCACACAAAAAACTATCTCTGAATTACAAGGAACAGAACTGCTATGTCTAATTATTTCCTTTATTCGTCTTCGTAGCTTGTTTCTTTCGACTGCTTTACCAAAACGCTTAGGAATAGATATTCCGAAACGGAATAAAATATTATTTGCCCTTCTATAGCAAAAGCCTAATCCATTCCGAAAGAAGCGTGCTTTCGTATCAAAAACACGCCGAAATTCGGAATATGATCGTAGTGTAACAACACTACACTGCTTTGTGCCAACCACGATAGAATCAGAGTGCTAATCTTTTGCGACCATGCTGTCTGCGACGTTTCAATACATTGCGACCGCTAACAGTAGACATTCTTTTTCTGAAACCGTGAGTTTTAGCACGTTTACGTTTGTTTGGATTGTAAGTAAAACTCATGATAAATCTCCTGTAAATTAAATTCCAATTTAGAGCCTATAATTTACAACATTCTTTGCTAGTTGTCAATATGTTCTTTAACTTTATATTGTACATAGTTAGTTAAAAATATAGTCTTTTATCAATTATTTTTTCTTTTTAGTTTTGCTAATTTTCTTTTTTGATTTTGA
>CAJOQX010000242.1 GCA_905236865.1 Candidatus Rifleibacteriota bacterium | reverse complement strand
TTGTTGAACTCTCTGTTGCGATAACTGTTGCTGACTTTGCTGTTGTTGAAATTGTTGCTGTGGCATTACACCAGCTTGTTGTGCAGACTGCTGCTGACTCTGCTGTTGTTGAAATTGTTGCTGTGGCATTGCACCAGCTTGTTGTGAAAACTGTTGCTGATTCTGCTGTTGAGGCATTGCATTATTATATTGTTGAGATAACTGTTGCTGTTGCGGTGGCATCATAGAGGTCTGTTGAGAAAATTGTTGCTGTTGTAATACTGGCTGCGAAGTATTTTCTTGTTGATTTGAATCTTGCGAATAATCTTGCTGATTTTGTTGCTGCTGTCTTGATGGTGGTGTTGGAAAAGAGTTACGCAACAAACTATTTAAGGAAAAAGCTCCACCAGGCCTTGCTTGAGGTCGGTTTTGATTCTGACTTTGATTTTGATATAGTTGAGCACATTCAGGACAAATATTTCCAGAAGCTATTGTTTTATTACAATATTGGCAGTTAGGCATTTTTTAGTTACCCCGACATAAATTTTTTACACTACATTGTACTATGTTTTGGGGTAACTAGTAAAATACTTCTTTACATAAAGAAAAAATTAATAAAAAATAAATCTTGTAAAGAGTTTATATTTTAGTTATTCTGTAGTAATTATGACTATAGAAAAGAAACGTTTAGGCGATATCCTAATAGATTGTAATCTCATCACAGACGATCAGTTAAAAGAAGCTTTAAGTTTTCAAAAGGAAAACGGTTTAAAGCTCGGTGAAGCTCTTATTCAAATGGGGCTCGTAACTGAAGACGATATTATCTGGGCATTAGGTAACCAGTTGAATATATCATTTATTCACTTAAGTCCAGATATAGTCAGTCCAGAAGTAGTTAAACTAATTTCTGCTGATTTTGCTAAAGATAATCGATTGATTCCTCTATACAAAGCTGGTTCTGATTTCAGCGTTTGTATGGTCGATCCTCTAGATTCTAGACCAATCGAATATATTGAAGGCAAATTCGGAGTAACTGTTTCTGTTTCAATTTGTACAGCACTAGATTTTATAGAAACATATAATGCTGTTTACGGACCATTAGAAGTTTCTAACGAAAGCGAAGTTGAAGCAAACGCTACCGAAGCAGAAACAAAACAAATGGAACAGGGCATTCCAAAAGGAATGGAAAGTTCCGAAAAAATTATCAATTATATACTTGGGCAAGCTATTATAAACAAAGTTGACCGAATTCATTTTGAACCATCTGACAAAGGCGTTCTTATTAGATTTAGGTCAAACAATATTTTAAACCGTAAAATAGAAATTCCTGTTAAAGTTCACCATGATGTAATAACTAGACTTAAAAAACTTTCTCAACTATCAGAAAAAGATTTAGAAAAAGAAGACAGTGTACTTGTTGGTCATTTCAAAGTAAATGTTTCGGGCAGACAGATTAATATTCAATCTATTTTCTACCCAACTGTCAATGGTGAAATGGTCATATTACATTTAAACGACATTGCTGCTTTAGTTGAACACATAGCTAGTTCTGGAAAAGAAGCTATAGAAAAAGTTGTAAATGCCGTTCAAACTACTCATGGAATACTCTATGTAAGCGGACCTAGAGAATCTGGAAGAACTACAACTCAATATTGTATAATAAGTAGCTACGATTCTGAAAAGCATAAATTAGTAACTATTGAAGATCCTGTTGTTTCTAATCTAGCAAACATAACACAACTACAAATAGGCTCTGGCGATATAACAACTTTCGTAGAAGGTTTAAGACTTTCATTAATGTTAGATGCCGATGTTATTTATGTTGATAAAACAGACAATAAAGAACTATTAGAAGAAATGTGCTATGCAGCTTTAGGTGGTAAAACAATATTAACTGGTTTATTAGCTTACGATGCTTCAAGTAGTATTGTAAAACTACTTGAAACAGGTGTTGACCCAGTTATTATGGCATCTTCTCTTTGTGGATTCGTAAATCAACGTCTAGTTAGAATGTTATGTCCCAAATGTAAACAAGAAACAGATATTCCTGAAGAAATAAAAGAATTACTTACCGAAGAACAGCAAAAAACAAAAATATTCAAAGCCTGTGGTTGTGAATCATGTAACCAGACTGGTTATGTAGGTAAAATTCTAGTAACAGAATTTATACAAGCAACCGCAAAACTAAGACAAATGATTATCAACAAACAATCATATTTAGATTTTTCTAACTTTGCTCGCAAACAAGGTATTAAAAGTATTGAACAGGAAACCTTAGACCTTGTTTTAAAAGGAATTACAACAGCAGATGAATTTATGAGGTTGTTTTAATAATGGCTGATAATTTTTTTGGAAAATTATTTGGTGGAGATGAAAATAAAAAACCAGCTCAACCTGGGGCTATGCAACCTAAACCTCCTGTAGCAGGAGGTGGTAATGGTGTTATTGCCAGACCACAGCAACCAGCGAAGCCTATGGGACAACCTTCTGCTATGCAGCCTCGTCCTGCTTCACCTATGCAACCTAGACCTGCTACTCCAGCCCGTCCGATGCCTCAAAATTTAGGAAATATGGGAATGGGCGGAATTAATAATTCTCCTTCTCAACCAATAACAAGTGGTCATGCCAATATAAAAGAAGGCGAATTAACTATTGATGACCTTCTAAAAATGGTTGTGGATCAATCTGGCTCAGACTTGCATTTAACTGTCGGTTCTCCACCCATGTTAAGACTTCAAGGTAAACTTTGGCCTACTGATTTGCCTCCTCTGACCGATAGAGAAATACGTCGTCTTGTATATACTTTCCTAAGTAATGATCAACGAGAAAAACTAGAAAGAGAACTAGAACTAGATATTTCTTATGAACTAAAAGGTGTAGCAAGATATAGATGTAACGTTTTCTATACTAGATTAGGAATGGGGTCTGTTTTCCGTGTTATTCCAACTCGTATAAAAACTCTTGCTGAACTTAGATTGCCTATGGTTCTTGGTGATTTAGCACGCCGTAGCAAAGGATTAATCTTAGTTACTGGTCCGACAGGTTCAGGAAAATCAACAACTTTGGCCGCAATGGTTGATCAAGTCAATAACGAACGTCAAGACCATATTTTAACCATCGAAGACCCAATAGAATTTGTTCATCAACACAAATCTTGCATTGTTAATCAGCGTGAAATCGGACCTAATACTAAATCTTTCGCAAATGCTCTTCGTTCTGCTTTGCGTGAAGACCCAGATATTATTCTCGTTGGCGAAATGCGTGACTATGAAACAATATCATTGGCTGTTACCGCTGCCGAAACAGGCCACTTGGTTTTTGCAACATTACATACTCCTTCAGCCGCACAGTCTGTTGACCGTATTGTTGACGTTTTCCCTGCTCACCAACAAGCTCAGATAAGAACACAGCTCGCAGATGCATTACAAGGTATTATTGCTCAACAACTTATTCCTACAATTGATGGAGCACGCCGTGAATGTGCCATCGAAATCATGATAAATACACCTGCTGTAGCAAATCTTATTCGTGACAACAAAACATTCCAACTTACATCAATCATGCAAACAAGTAAACAGGCAGGTATGCAAACCATGGACCAATCACTGATGGATTTGGTAAAATCTAGAAAGATTAGCCCACAAGAAGCATACAGAAGAGCTTTTGATAAAAAAGCCTTTGAACAATATAAGCCTAGAGAATATTAATATATAAATTCTTATGTCACAAAAACCTCTTGTTTTATTAACAAGAGGTTTTTTGGTAATTATTAGTGTCAGTAATTTTTATATTTATAAAAAAATATTACTGAAAATTATAAAAAATAATGAAGTTTTATCTTTGTAGTATTGACTTTAAAACATTTTAATTGATAAAATATAATTAAGCTAAAAGAACTTTCCTGTTCGTCCGATAAGCATTGTGGAGGCGTCCTCCACTTAATGTAGACTAGATAACAGGAGGAAGACGTTCAGGGAGTCAGGAGGAACCATGAAGGTTTCTAATGGAATTAATATAACTCATATTTATCAGGAACAGCTCAAAAAAGCTCAGTCAAAGACTAACGATAATTCTTTCAGCAAATTGCTTGATAATGATGTTAGCGTTAAGTCTTCCAACACAGTTAGCGATGCTTCTGCTTTAAAACATGCTGCAAACGCTAATTTGAATAATCTTGCTTTCGGCAAATTACATTCTCTTGGAAAAGCTGAACCGACAAGAGTTGATCCAGAACAAGCATTCAAGCATGCTGTCGAAGTATTCACTTCTCCAGAAGCTGAAACATCATCAGATGCTATTACTAGAGAAGCAAAAGTTGCTCATATTAAAGAATTGTATGATTCAGGGCAATATTCTGTTTCACCAGAAGCCGTTGCAGAAAGACTATGGGCTTCTAGAGTGGGAAGAAATCATCTGATGGCTTCTTGGGAATAATATTAGGTAAGCTAATTTGAATCGCTTTGCTGTTGAATTAAAAAATATTTTAGCAAAAGAGCTAAATATTTATCAAAATCTTCTTGAGCTTGCGAAGAATAAAACTAAGTTTCTGGTTGATAGAAAATTAACAGAGCTTCAAAATACCGTTGAGCAAGAGGAGAGTTTTGTTCAGCAGCTAATTGACCTCGAACCTTTACGGCAAGAACAAATAATGGCTATAGTAGGTGAACCTACTATCAAGTTAGAAATTCTTGTTGAAAAGATTTCCGATGACAATATCAAATCTGAACTGATTGATATTGGTTCTAAGCTTCGTGAAGTAGTTGAAGAAATCAAAGTCATAAACGAGGGCAATCAACGACTCGCACAAATGGGGCTTGAAGTGGTAAA
Source organism: Candidatus Rifleibacteriota bacterium (assembly GCA_905236865.1). Classification (GTDB taxonomy): domain Bacteria; phylum Muiribacteriota; class Ozemobacteria; order Ozemobacterales; family Ozemobacteraceae; genus RUG334. The sequence goes on along the minus strand of CAJOQX010000242.1, from coordinate 2,037 downwards.
ACAAACCATGAAAATTATGACAAAAGCTCCAAAACCTGTTACCTATGGACCTAGTGGTTCTAGTAACAAAAATTCATCTTTAAGAGGTCGTTCTTTGTTTGATCATAAGGCTTGATTAATTAACAAACTTCATATTTATTACAAGAAATCTAAAAATACGATATTTGTAAGTATCGTATTTTTTCTTTTTAGAAATTTTACGACAAGGCATTTTCTAATAATTGTAGATAATTATCTCGACTTATTTCTTTAGCTCCTAACCTTTTTGTATGGTCATTAATTACCTGTGAATCAAAAAGTATACAACCATTCTTAGCCAAAAAATCCATCAAAAATTTCAAAGAAAAAGTAGAAGCATTTGTTTCAGTATGAAACATAGATTCACCTGCAAAAAATTTTTTTAAAGCTAATCCATAAACTCCGCCAACTAGCTTATCTTCTAACCAAGCTTCACAACTATGTGCTATTCCAAGTCGAAACATTTCACAGTAAGCTTCTATAAAATTTTCATCTATCCACGATTCTTCTCTACCCTTTGCTGGAGCTGCACATCCTCTTATAACCGCTTCAAAATCTTTATCGAAAGTAAAAGTCATTTTTGTATTTTTGTAAGCTCTTTCCATTCTTGAAGAAAGCTTAAACTCTGATGGAATAAAAATAGCTCTTGGATTAGGTGACCACCAAGTTACTGCTGGAATAGAACTCCAAGGAAATATACCATGAGTATATGCAATTATTAGCATATCTGGCTTCAGATCTCCGCCTATAGCAACTAAACCATCATCATCAGCCAATCTAGGATCAGGAAATTCTATATTTCTAAATTCATACTTCATAACTTTATTATTTTACCACAAAAAGATTATGTCTTTACATAACATTAATAATTTATTATAGTATAATAGCCTAAAAAAAAGGAGATTACACATGAATAAATCCTTAAAATTTATATTAGTAACTGTATTATTTGTATTATCTATTTGTACAATATGCGAAGCTAAACTTCCTGCAAGTTGGGCAGAATTTAAACAAGAATATCAGGTAGCTGCAAAAACACCACAGGGTGCTTTAGTTATGTTGTTTAAAGGTATTTTTTGTTACACAAAAGCAGTGACAACAAACAATACACAATTAAAAATAGATGCTGGCAAAATGATTAGATATGCTGTACATTCTGAAACTCCTATAGAAACATCAGGTTATTATAGTACTTTTAGGGAAAGACTAAATGATCCTGATTATTACTATATTTTTAGAAGTTATTGTCAGGGAACTTCAGTAGACAATAGCTATCAAATGGATCCTGAAAACTTTGCTTTAAATATTGGTAAATATGTTTATGAAGGAACAAAAGAAGGAAAAAGTTATTGTCAACTATTTTTATCAAGCACAGGAGCAGATACTATACGTTATGTTCGACAAACTAAAGAATTAGATGGCTTGTGGTATACAACCACACCTCACTGTGTTTATTTAGATACAAGAAAACCAAAATCTTATAATTTAAAACATCTGCATGATCATGATCCAGACTATGATTGATGATTATTTGAAGTACAGTTCTTTCTCGTTATAAACAAACTAACATATACATCTAAAAATTTTTAAAAAGCTCTTGATTTTTTAATTGTATGATGATATTATCATCATACACTACTTGGAGGAATGGCAGAGTGGTCGAATGCGGCGGTCTTGAAAACCGTTGACTCAAAAGGTCCGTGGGTTCGAATCCTACTTCCTCCGTTCCACTGGAGAGATGGGTGAGTGGCTTAAACCAACAGTTTGCTAAACTGTCGTATTGGGTAACTGGTACCGGGGGTTCGAATCCCCCTCTCTCCGAGGAAATGCGCCCATAGCTCAGTTTGGATAGAGCATCAGATTGCGGATCTGGTGGCCAGAGGTTCGAGTCCTCTTGGGCGCGATTTTTTTTGCTAGTTAAAAAAACTAGTTTGGAAAGGTGGCTGAGTTTGGTTTAAGGCGCACGCCTGGAGAGCGTGAATAGGGGTAACTCTATCGCGGGTTCGAATCCCGCCCTTT
>CAJOQX010000241.1 GCA_905236865.1 Candidatus Rifleibacteriota bacterium | reverse complement strand
TATGAAAGGGGGCGAGGACATTACTCCACACATTGAATTTTTAACAAATTCTTAGTTTTTAGACAGCCTATCACAAGAGGCGTTAGCCTCTCAAATAAACAAATTAGAATTTGCGTTGCTACTTGCGTCAATATAGCTTGCGACACCGCCGATTTCTATTCCGTCTATTAATTCTTCTTTTGTTAGCCCCATAACGTCCATACTCATCTGACAAGCGATAAACTTGATACCACTTTTTTGAGCGTCTTCGATAAGTTCCTTCAAAGAAGAAACGTTCTTGTTTTTCATCACTCTTCTCATCATCATAGAACCAAGACCGCCCATATTCATCTTAGAAAGAGTGAGTTTATCAGCACCTTTAGGCATTAGCATACCAAACATCTTGTCTACAACATTTTCTTTCTTTACAGAAACATTGTCTTTTCTAAGAATGTTCAAGCCCCAGAAAGTAAAGAACAGGGTTACGTCTTTTCCACTAGCTTTTGCACCGTTAGCGATTATAAAAGCAGCCATAGCCTTGTCTAAATCGCCTGAAAAAACAACTATTGTCTGAGCATTCTTATTTTCTGTCTTTACAGGTAACTTGCTACCTTTTTTTATAGTTGCGGAAATAATCTGCTTGTCTTTTTCCAAGCTAACGAGTGTATTACCTGTTGTTCTACACCAAGCTTCGATGTCGGCATAAAAACCTTTGTCGGTAGAAGTGACTTTTATCATTTCCCCTTCATTAATTTTTGCAATGTTTTCAGCGACTTTCATAATAGGACCAGGGCATTGCAAACCACAGGCGTCAATATTCATAACAGTAGTATTATTAGATTCTGCATCAGTTTGAGGTGTGACAGGTTCAACCTCTTTAACTTCAGAGGTCTTGTAACTATGATTCTTTTCTAATTCTTTATAAAGTTTCATTCCACCCATAAAAGAATAAACGTTATCGAAACCGTTTTGAAGAAGTATTCTTGATGCTACATAGCTTGTATAGCCTGTATTACAAATCAAAATAACTTTTTTGTCTTTTGGAACTTCGTTTATTCTGTTTCTCAATTCTTCTACAGGAATATTTACTGCTCCGTCAGCGGTTTTTATTGCAAAAATCTTTGCTGGTCTTACGTCAATTACATAAGCATCTTTTAAATCTTCATAGAAAGCAGGTTTTACAAAACCTCTCAAAACATTATCAGCACACATTCCCAAAACATTAACAGGGTCTTTTGCTGATGAGAACGGAGGAGCATAGCAAAGTTCGCTATCGAGCAAATCTTGAATACTGCCATTATTCCTCATTATAGAAGAAATAACATCGATTCGCTTTTCTACACCTTCTTGACCAACAGCCTGAGCCCCATAAATCTTTCCATCGTTGTTGAAAAGAAGCTTAAAGAAAATTTGTGTTGAATTTGGGTAGTAGCCAGCATGAGAATTGCCGAAAGTCAGAACCTTTTTATATTCAAATCCAAGCTTTTGAAGTATTTTTTCGTTATAGCCAACACAGGCGACAGTATAATCGAAAACCTTCAAAATAGAAGTGCCCTGCGATTTTTTATATTGGGAATTAATATTGCAAATATTGTCGGCAATTATGCGACCTTGGCGATTAGCAGGACCAGCCAATGGAATTAAAGTTTCACTACCATCTACAAAACTTTTTATTTCAACACTATCGCCGCCAGCGTAAATGTTTTCATCTGAAGTTTGCAAATTGTCATTAACTTTGATCCCACGATTTGTTGCTAGACCGCAATTCTTTGCAAGTGTTATTTCGGGTCTTACGCCAATAGCCAAAATAGCTATATCATAAGATACTTTGTTTCCAGAATTAAGCAGAACTTCTTTTTCAGAAAAACCTTTAACGCCATCGCCTAAGAACAATTCAACATTGTTTGCTCTCAATTCGTTTTGAGCAAAGGCAGCTATTTCAGAATCTACTGGAGTTAAAATCTGATTAGCCATTTCGATAACTTTAGTGTTTATTCCAAGATGGGCAAGGTTTTCTGCCATTTCGATACCGATAAAGCCACCGCCAATTACAACTGCGTTTTTAACATTGTTATTCTTTATGTAAGTTTTGATATTGTCGGCATCAGTTAAGGTTCTTAAAGTAAAAATATTAGGGTTATCAATACCTTCTAGAGGAGGTTTAATAGGGTTTGCACCTTGGGCTAGAACAAGTTTATCATAAGAAATTTTTTCGTTATTATTAGTGATAACATACTTTTCATTTCGGTTTATTTCTATAACTTCTGTATTTAAGCTGACTTCAATATTAAAATTGTCTTTGAATTTTTTAGCGTTTGAAACTAAAATTCTATCTCTCTCAGCAATTACACCAGAGCAATAATATGGAAGTCCACAATTAGCAATAGATACTTCGCCAGTCTTTTCCAAAATACGAATTTCTGCTATTTCGTTCAAACGTCTTAATCTAGTTGCACAACTAGCACCACAAGCACCGCCACCAATAATAACTACTTTCATTTGTTTACTCCTTTATTTTTTTGATAACCACTTTCCTAGACGTTTCAAACCGATTAATTCTAGTCCTTTTGAAAAATCTCGTTTAAACAATGATGGGTCATACATATAGACCTGCCTACGAGAAAAAGCTCTACGAGCGAGATTTTTAAGGCTAGTGTTGTGTTTGTGGAAAACTTCCTCAACTATAGCCTGTATTTCGGTAAAACGTTCTGGTGTTATGTATAAAACACGTTTCTTAGGGTCTTTAAAAAATAAATCTTTGGGATTTGTGTTTAAAAAGTGTTCTAATGGCGGATTTGGGTCTACCAATCCCATTTCAACACCTTGGTCAAAAAGTTTTGTTCTAGGAAATGGGCTATAAACGCCTAAACCACCATAGTAGGGTTTAGATTTTTTCAAGAAAGCTAAAGTTTTAAATATATCTTCTTCTGTTTCTTGCGGAAGTCCCATCATAAAATAGCCTGTCCAGAATATGCCTAATTTGTTAAAGAGGGCAGCAGCTTTTAAAATTTGTTCGTGAGTTATTCCTTTATCGGTAGCTTTTAAAATTTCGGCAGAACCAGATTCAATACCTATGCTCAATTGAGAAAGTCCTGCACTTTTCATTAATCTCAATAACTCTTCGTCAATTATATCTACTCGAGTTGTACAATTGTAAGTAATCTTGAAAGGTAACTTTTTGAAAGCTTCACAAAGCTCAATAACATGTTGTCTTTTAACAGTAAAAGAATCGTCTTTTATAGAAAATTGCGTAGTTCCATAGTTATTGTGAACTTGCATTATTTCTTCAATAACAGAATCTACACTTCTATATCTGACTTTTCTATCCCACATGTGGAAGCAATAACTGCAACAGAAAGGACAACCTCTTGAACTTAGTATTACTCCCATATCTTCCGATGAATAGTGTTCTGGATTTAATAAAGCACTTCTGTCGGGGAAAGCAACTGTATTTAAATCTTTTACCAAATCGCTATCTGGATTATGTATTATTTTTCCATCTTTCTTCCAGGTCAAACCTTTTACTAAGCTTAAATCTGTGTGATTTTTTATAGCATCTACAAGAACAACAATACTTTCATCGCCTTCGCCTCTTAACACATAGTCAGCTTCTGGAATTTTAGCAGTCATTTCAGACATAGCACTAGCATGAGGTCCGCCAATAATTATAGGAACATTAGGCAAAACTTCTCTACAAAACTTAGCGGTTTGAATGACTGAACCAAATTTTGAAGTCATTGCAGTAATGCCGATAATATCAGGTTTTTGTTCTACAACAAGCTTTTTTAATAACTTCCAAGTTGGGTGTTCTGGCGAATTTAAAGCTTTGACGTAATTTGTATAGCTTTCGTACTCTCTAATAAAATCTAATGTTCCATCTTTTGTATCGGCAGCATCCATGTCAAGTATTTTACATTCATAGCCCGACTTTTTCAAAGCACCTGCTATATAAGCTGGACCTAAAGGAAAATAAAGACTAAATATGCCTGTAAAGCTTTTAAAAGGAGGGTCGATTAGAAGTATTTTCATAAAAAATTCACCTAAAATTAGACTCTAGAATAACCTTCGCTATAAAACCATTCTTGAAGTTTGTTTAAATTATCTCCAGGAATAAGAATATGATGATTCCCTAAAGGTTTGTTAAAGAAATAGCTGTCAACGCCTGGCATATCGAGTTTTAACTGTGTTCTGCAAAGATTTGGAGAATATTTATGTTCCATTGATTCACCTTTCATCATTACATAACACTTGTTTACAGGGTCAACTCTTAGCATGGTAAAGAATCTTTCCTGAAATTCGCCAACAATTGAAACACCTAGACCTGATTCAAAATGAGTATCGAGATGATAATAGTTGAGAATCTTTGTCGGGCAACTACAATGTGCAAAAGTAACAACAGAGCCTCTAATGCTTGAAATATTTGCCATAAAGGAAGTCTTTTTTAGAGCTTCTTGAGCAATCATCATTGTAATTAGAGCAGGAACATCACCTTCGCAAGCTGCTGGTATTCCTTCGTCGTTTAATTGAGAAAGAGCCATACAGCCTGTTGTTTTATATGTGGATAGCAAGTCAAAACATTTTAAAGTAATTGCGGTAAGTTCTTTTGCTGCAATAAGACGTTTTAAAGCTGCATAAATCGAACCAGACAAGAGAAGTTCTTCTTCAGAAATATTTGCTCTTCTTTCTAAGAAACGAGTAGCAAATTCTTTTTTCTCTTCATCTTCAACTTGATTTATATAACTGCTAAATTCTTCCATAGAAACACTTACTATTCTAGCACCTGTGTTTTCTTCTATTTTGGAATAATCTGGCGAAGAAGCTATAAGCCACTTTGAAGGGCCGCCAATAACTCCTATTGTTTGTCCTTGCAAAGTCATATCTAAATCTACAGAAACAAGTTTTTGTATTTTTTGTGCCTGTGCTTCAAAACTACCATGAACTATTGAAGTTCGTAAATCTGGCTCATTTTGTCTAAGCCAGCTAAGTATTTCAACAGCGGCAGGTAAAGAGTTGTCTGTTTCACTTGAAGCAATAACAAAAGGTTTGCTAGAAATTTTTAACGAATTCCAAAGCTGTAAAAAAGTATTTTCTGTTCCGCCCGTAAGAATCATTACAACAATAAAATCGCAGGAATCAAATTGCTTTTCTGTAATTTCACGACATCCAAACAAACTTAGGCAAGAAGTTAAAAAGTTCTTTTTGAGTTGTTCAAGTCTTTTCTTGTCTTGTGACAATGAGTGCAAAAACAATATACCAGTTGTCATAGCTGTTCTCCTGCGAGTTATTTTATATACGATAGTATAGCATATTTTGCTCTAATCAGTTAGTTATTTATTGTATAAGATGTAGTAACAGTTAATTGCAATATTAACCCAAACTCTTGACACTAAAGTTTTACTATGTTAGTATCGAATGAGTGACAAAATTTTGAGTTACCGTCTATATCCATCTATATGGAGGATTTTATGCAATTTGTAGTAAAGGGCAAGAATTTACAACTAACCGAAGCTCTTAAAGAATATTCTGAAAAGAAGCTTTCTGTAACTAAAAAATACTTTGGTGATGATGTTGAAGTTGATGTAACTCTTGCAGTAAAAGATTCAAAAGATACTAGCCGCAGCAAAGCTTGCGAAGTAACCGTATGGGCAAAAGCTATTGGTAATCCAATTCATGCTCGTGCTGTTTCAGAAGATTTATATGCTTCTATCGATATGGTTGTCGAAAAAATCGAAAGCCAAGGCAAAAAATACAAAGGAAAAATAACTTCTCGCAGAAGAAACAACAAGGGTGCCGACAAACAGGCTACTCATACAATTCTTTCATTTGGTGAAGATTTTGCTGAAAAAGCTGAAAAAGAAGCTCCTGCAGAAGTTAGTCCAAAGATTGTTCACAGCGGCACTTTCCCAATGCGCCCAATGTATTCTGACGAAGCAGCAGAACAGCTCGAACTTTTCGGACAGGATTTCTTTGTTTTCTATAACGCAGAAACAAACAAAGTTAATGTTATTTATCGCCGTGGCGATGGTAATTTCGGTCTTATCGAACCAGAATACTAAAACTCAGACGGCTCCTTAATAGCTAACAGGAGGAAATACTTCTTGGAACTCTGTGAATTTATATCACCTCAGCTAACAAAACTAGAATTGTCTTCAACAAACAAATTAGATGCTATAAAAGAGCTTATAGATATGCTCAATACTGGTGGTTATCTTTCAGATGCTGATGAATTTCTGAAGTCTGTTCTTGAAAGAGAAAAAGTAGGTTCTACTGGTATCGGAAAAGGTATTGCTATACCTCATTCTAGAGCTGTTACTGTTAAAGAAGTCGTTATCGCTATTGGTCGTTCTTCTGCTGGTATTGAATTTGAAGCACTAGACGGTCGTCCTGTGCATCTTATATTCTTAATAGCAGCACCTATTGAATCTGGCGGTCTTTATCTAAAAGCTTTAGCAAGATTGTCTAGACTGTTACGTTACCAAGAATTCATTAATGAACTTATGGAAGCAAAAACAGTGGAAGAGGTTATAAACAATATCTCTTCAGAAGAAAAATAGGTTTTTAATAACTAAATGAAATTCTGAATTGACAGGTGCGAGGCTTTTTTGAGCTCGCACCTGTAATTTTGAAAGGTGGTTCTTGACACAATGACGGGTTGGTTTTATAAGCTTTTAAGATTAATTATTCCAGATTTTAATGAGATGCAATTGAAAAGATTGCGTGGTATAACTCTAAATATCAATGATTTGGAAGCAAAATATAAGAGTTTAACCGATGAACAATTAGCAGGCAAAACAGAAGAATTTCGTAGACAACTTTATGATGGGCTTCCTTTAGATGAATTAAAAGAAGAAGCTTTTGCAGCTGTAAGAGAAGCTGGTAGGCGTGTTTTAAATATGCGCCATTATGATGTCCAAATACAAGGTGGTCTTGCACTTCACGAAGGTCGTATTGTTGAAATGAAGACAGGTGAAGGTAAAACTTTAGTTGCTACTCTTCCACTTTATTTAAATGCACTTGAACTTAATCCTCAGTGGTTAAAACTTGCAAAAGAAAAAGGTCAGAAAGAGTTCAAACCTATTTACGATGAAAAGAACGATGTTTGGATTCCTGTAGGTCGTGGTGCGTTACTGGTAACAGTCAATGACTACCTTGCAAAACGTGACTCTGAATGGATGGGCAAGATTTTCCGTTTTTTAGGAATGACCGTTGGATTGAATATTCACGGCTTAGATGCTGATGAAAAAAGAGCTGCTTATGCTGCAGACATAACTTATGGAACAAATAACGAATTTGGTTTTGACTATCTTAGAGATAATATGGCACTTAGTGTAGCTGAATGTGTCCAACGTCCAGAATACAACTATGCTATTGTCGATGAAGTAGACTCTATTTTAATTGATGAAGCTAGAACTCCACTTATTATTTCTGGACCTGCCGAAAAAGCTACAGCCCTATATTTCATATTTGCAAAAGTAGCAAGAGATCTTCTAAAAGAAGAAACAGACGAAATGCAAGAAAAGGGGATAAAGGGAGATTACACTGTTGATGAAAAAAATCACGGTATATCTATTACAGAACAAGGTATTGCCAAAGTTGAAAGAGCTCTAGGAATAGAAAATCTTTACGCCGATAACAATATGGATTCTGTACATCATTTGCAGAATGCTTTAAGAGCAAAACACTTTTTCCATAGAGATAAAGAATACATTGTAAGACCAAGAGAAGATGGGCGAGGTCAAGAAGTCGTAATTGTAGACGAATTTACAGGAAGACTTATGTTTGGGCGACGTTATTCCGATGGACTTCATCAAGCAATTGAAGCAAAAGAAGGGGTTCCAATACAACAAGAAAACCAAACTCTCGCTTCTATTACATTCCAAAATTACTTTAGACTTTACCGCAAGCTTGCTGGTATGACAGGCACGGCAATGACTGAAGCAAAAGAATTTAAAGAAATATATAAATGTGAAACAGTTGCTATAGATCCAAATTTACCTTGTATTAGAAAAGATTTGCCTGATGTAATCTATAAAACAATTCGTGAAAAATTCAATGCTATTGTTGACCACATTATCGAAATTCATCAGAAGAAACAACCTGTTTTGGTAGGTACTATTTCTATTGAAAAATCTGAACTTATAGCGGCTATGTTGCGTAAGAGAGGTTATTCATGCCAAGTTCTTAACGCAAAATACCATGAAATGGAAGCTGAAATAGTAGCTCAAGCAGGTCGTGAATCTGCTATTACTATCGCAACTAATATGGCTGGTCGTGGTACAGATATTCTTCTTGGCGGTAATCCTGAAATGCTTGCTAAAAAGGAAGCAAGGGCAACAGAAGGTCCAGAATACGAAAAAGCGTTAGAAAAATATAAAGCTATTTGCGAAGAAGAAAAGAAACATGTTATAGAAGCAGGTGGTTTGTTTATTCTTGGAACTGAACGCCATGAATCCAGACGTATAGACAATCAATTACGTGGTCGTGCTGGTCGTCAAGGTGACCCTGGTTGTAGCCAATTCTATCTCTCTATGGAAGATGATTTGATGCGTCTGTTTGGTTCTGCAAAAATAGTCGGCATAATGGAAACATTAGGTTGGGAAGAAGGTGAACCTATAGAACATAGTATGATTACTCGTTCTATAGAAAATGCTCAACGTAAGGTTGAATCTTACCATTTCGATACTCGTAAGCACGTTCTTAAATATGATGATGTTATGAACGAACAGAGAACTTTAATATATAAAGAACGTCGCAAAGCTCTCGAACAAGATTCTGTCCATGATGATATTCTTGGTATGATAGATGATGTTCTAGACGGAATGGTCGGTCATGCTATTGACAATGTTGATCCTGACGACATAGACTATGAAACTTTAGCGGAACAGGTTAAGAAAATATTCCCAATAGAAGCTGTTGGTGGCAAAATTGTTAGAGGACAGTCAAAAGGAAATCCTGGTGAACTTTGTACCTATCAGAAAAAAGAACTTTTTGAAGAACTTAGGAAACGTGTTCTAAATAAGCTTCAAGAAAAGATTCAAGAAATAGGCGAAAAAGATTTTTACCAGATGGAAAAATTTTTGCTCCTACAAATTGTCGATGCTAAGTGGAAAGACCACCTCCATAATATGGACACACTTCAAGATGGTATACATTTAAGAAGTTGGGGTCAAAGAGACCCATTGGTAGAATATAAAATAGAAGGTTTCCAAATGTTTGAAGACATGATAGAAACCATTCGTGAAGATATATTGTATTATATGTTCAGAGTAACCTATTCTCATTCAGAAGAAAGAGAAGCTCAAGAACGTCCCGAAGAAGAAATGCAATATAATCGTGATTCAGATGAAACACCAAATATGCCTGCAAGTAGCAAAGGTGGACCATCCAGAAACGATCCATGTCCTTGCGGTAGTGGCAAAAAATATAAAAATTGTTGCGGAGCTAATAAATAAATACATTAATGAGGCTTGATGCTTACATCAATGATTAGATTGAAGAACAGGAAAAATAGTCAAGGAATCTCTCTAATTGAATCAATGAGTACTTTGGCTATTTTTTCTGTTTTGGTTTTGCCATTAACTTTGCTTCTAATGGAATATGAAAAAGGTGCATCTTCTACAAAAGCAAAATTTGCTATTCTTGATTCTGTAGAAAAAAAATTAGAAGCGGCATTAGCTTTGCCTTTTAATGATATTCCAGAAGGTAAAACAAGTAATGTTATTATTCAATCGCAAAACGGAAACACGCTAGATTTAAATAGTTCAACAATTTCCAATAAAAAAGTAAATTATGAATGTTCTGTTGAAGTTATGCCTGTAAATTTTTCTGCTGTAACAGATTCCTCTACTAGAGATATAAAAAGCGTTAAATTGGAAAATGGATTAAAAAAAATTACAATTTCTGCTATTTGGGGTAAAGGAACTGAAAAACAAAATATTCAGCTAATTGCCTATAAAGCAAATCTTTAATGCAAAATGTGATTAAATAAAAAATGAAAAGAAATAAACAAGGTAGTATTTTTATACCAATTATAGCTTTAATTGTGGTATTATGTTTAGGATACTATATTATTTCTTTAGCGTATTCTATGTCAGAAACAAGAAACCGTTTTGAGCAAACCTTAAACAATAGGAGAGCTTATTTTATGGCTCGTTCTGGCATAGAACATATCGTTCTTAAGTTTAATACTTTACAGAAGTATAATAAAGAAGCCATAAATACTTTAGTTAATACAGAAGGAGAATATAAGAAAACATCGTATTTGACATTTATAAAAGATGTCCAATTACCACCAGATAACAATCACACTGGTAGAAATTTTGGGTATAATATAGATGAATTTAATTTAAAATACGATAATGCATCATCTTCTTCTTTTATAGTAGAATTAAAATCTTCAGGTAGATATGGTAATTATAGAAACAATATAAAAAGGCTTATAAAATTAAGTCTCTAATTAAAATTCAGGAGATAGACAGTGGAATACGAAGTTACAGAAAAAATAAAAGCTATTCAAGAACGTCTCTCTGGTATTGGGAGTCATCTTTGACTTACCAGAAAAACGTGAACAAATCAGAGAATTAGAAGCTTCAACTTTAGATCCAAATTTCTGGAATGACAGAACCAAAGCATTATCTATAAATCAAAAAATCGCAGAATTAAAAAAATGCTGTGACACTTTTGAATCTGTTGAAAAAGAATTTAAAGATAATGTAGATTTAATGGAAATGTATGAAACCGAAGATCCAGAAATGTTTAACGAATTGGTTTCACAGTTAGATAATATAAATAAAACCATAGACGATTTAGAATTAGGTACATTTTTAAATGAACCTTACGATCAATCTGATGTTTATCTATCTATAAAACCTGGTGCAGGCGGAACAGAAGCTACGGACTGGGCATCTATGTTATACAGAATGTATATTAGATATTCAGAACAAGCTGGTTTCCAATGCGATGTTATGGATTTACAAGAAGAAGAAAATGGTATAAATTCTGCAACTCTTCGCATAAGAGGTTTGTATGCCTATGGTTATTTTAAAGGCGAAAAAGGTGTTCATAGACTTGTTAGAATATCACCTTTCGATGCAAACAAACGTCGACATACAAGTTTCTGTGCTGTAGATGTTTTGCCTATTCTTCCCACTGACATAAATGTAGAAATAAAAGAAGATGATTTAAAACTTGATTTCTTTAGAAGTTCTGGAGCTGGTGGTCAACACGTAAACAAGACTAGTTCGGCAGTTCGTATTACCCATATTCCAACAGGAATTGTTGTTTCTTGCCAAATTGAAAGAAGTCAGCATCAAAACAGAGAAGTAGCTTTGGGTATGTTGAAAGCCAAATTATATGAACTAGAACAAGAAGCAAAAAAGAAAGAAATCAAAAACATTCAGGGCGACCAAAGGGTTATTGCCTGGGGTAGCCAAATTCGTTCTTATGTTTTCTGCCCTTATACAATGGTAAAAGATTTGAGAACAGGTCATTCTACTTCTGATGTTCAAAAAGTTATGGATGGAGGTCTAGAACCTTTCATAAAATCTTATCTTAATTGGCACGCTAATGGAGAAAAGCCACGCAATGTCGTTGATGAAGAGTAATTTTTTGTCAAGCGAAGCTTAAAGTGATAAGCTAAATGTGGTGATTGTCGTTACTTTGCTTCTGTCGCTTTTTGTTGTATCTCCCTTAAAAAGGAGAATTAAAAATTAAAAAGGTAGAAAAAATGTATAAAACAAGTAAGAGTAAAAGAAAAGGTAGTGCGATTGTTTTATTAATAGGCATTGTATCGGTTCTATACATACTTGGTGTTATGCTCATAAACTATCTAACCCAAGAACGAACTATCACAACAAAATTAAGTGAAAATATGCAGGCTTTTTATCTTGCTGAGGCAGGAATCCAAAAAGCAATGACAAAAGTCAATGAAGAATTTTCCAAAAAGCTTTGTGAAGATGAAAAAACTCTTAACGAAGATGTTCTGTCTATATTAGATATGGAAAGAGCAGAAAAATTCTCTATGAGAGTTAAAATTAATGATGGAGAAATCATTGACGGAGGAACGGCAGAAGTTATAGTTCAGATAGGAAATGTAAAAGAAACTCCTTTCAAAGGCTTCATAGACGAATATATTGATGTTCCACAATCTTTAACTTCATATAGAAAAGAGAATCGTGAAAAATACCCTGAAAAATCACTTGGTGGCTGGGAAGCAGATCTTAGAATAGAGGCAAAAGGTATTTATCGTAATTCAGAACGAAAAATAGAATTAATCAAAGATTTGAAAGTTTCTGACCTTACACCACCTGCTGAACATTACACTCTTTTCATAACTAACAAAAAAGATGAATACCTAAAAGAAGGTGAATTTCGTTTACGCAATTGGAGTGTCATAAGAGATCTCAACAATTTGATTCAAGATGTTGCAAAAAAAACCAAAGAGGCTTTTCACTCTACGATGGGTAACTCTGGAAGTAGCGATTATTTTTGGGAACCAAACGTTAGTAGCAACATTAGTTTTGAAGGCGATATAAGAGTCCAAACATTAAAAGTCATCAGAGATTTAAGTATGCACGTTTCTGACGAAAAGATTAAAGATTTTGTTGATTTTTCTGTTAGCAAACTACACCCATATATGTGGGGAAAAGTGCGTACCAATGGAAGACTTCATGTATATATGCCATTTTTTGCCGCTGATGACGTTATAAATTACTTTGAAGACAATTCAATGCAATCATACCACAGACCAGAAATAGGATATTTGCTCTGTAGCAATCAGCTTCACGACCCATATTTAAGTAAATACACAACTTTTGAAGGTGAAATAATAAAATACTATCAAAAACTTAAACCTTACATTTTGGGTATCACAGAAACTCCTTATCCAAGTTCTGACCCTTATACCGTTACTACTAAATTCGACTATGTGGCAAAAAACAGAGAGGCTTTCCAGCCAATGCAGTTAGAACGCATAAAAAAGAATGCAAAAGATTATTGTCATGAATTTTATGAAAATAGCATAACTATTCAAGGAACTTATTCTTCACCTGCCCAAGTCTGGGGAATTAAATTTGTCAATGGCGATGTAAAAATCGGCGGAAGAATAGCGGGTAGAGGTATGATTGTTTGTACAGGAAATATATATATAACTGAAAATGTTGTTCACGATAGTGGTGAGTCATTCCTCTCTCTCGTATCTTTAAATGGCGGTATTAAGCTAGAAAGTGATGTTTCAGAAGCTAAAATAGAAGCGGCCGTATATGCTAAAAATTCTATAAGAGGTGGAGAAGTTGTAAGAATATTCGGAAATTTATGTGTAGATGAATTAAATAGACAACAAGGCGAAGATGGAGAACCTATAATGCCTAAAAGAGTTATTATAGAATATGATGCTGGTTTGAAATCTGGCGGTGCTGAAAATGTCTATTTTAATATCTCTGATTTAATTACTTCTTTACGTGATATATAGGTTGTTTATTATAACATCGGAGCAATAGATGATACGAGGCAAATCAGATATAAGAACAGAAAACGAAATAGAAGAATTAGTTACAGATTTAAGATCTACTTTGATAACCAAAAGACTTAGGGCTGTCAGAGAATTAGGCAAACTGAAACGACAAGAAGCAGTAGAACCACTTTGTTTAGTTTTGAACGACAGGTCAAGAGATATTAGATGTGCAACAATAGAAGCTTTATTTCAAATTTCTCCGCCTAATTTGTCTAGTTTAATCATTCCTCTCACAAAAGACAAATCCTCTGATGTTCGATTAAGGGCAGCTAGAGCTTTAATAGATTCTTTAGATGAAGAAGCTTTTCAAGCATTAGTTAATCTTTTGTATGATGAAAAAGACGAAGTTGCTAATATGGCCGCCAAAAGTCTATCTAAACAGCCATCTAAAAAATATCCAGATCTTATAAAACTATTTGCCAGCGAATCTTGGAAAGTTCGTAGCAGAGCAGCAATGGCTATCACAAAAATAGGAAGACGTGCCACAGAAGCATTAAAAAGTGCGGTAGATGATGATAACCCTAATGTAAGATTTTGGACATTAACTTGTTTAGGTCATCTTAGAGACAAGAGCAATACAAATATATTGTTAAGCAGGCTTCAAGATAGTGACACTGGAGTTAGAGTAGCTGCTCTTAGGGCTTTAAGAGAAATTGGAGATCCAAATATAGCTTCAAAACTCTTTGAAGCACTTTCTCAACCTTCTGAACAAGTTAGAGATCTTGTTTATGAAATGCTGAAAGATTTTGGCACACATTCTATTCCGTATCTTATGGATTCTCTTTCAAACGAATATTGGATGGGAAGAAGCTTGGCGGCACAATCTCTAATAGAAATGGGTAGCGATGCTGTTTCTCCTCTAGTTGCCGCTTTACAATGCGATAACAAAGAAAGACGATTCTGGTCTATTAAAATTCTTGGAAAAATGCACGAAAAAAGTGCTTTTAAAGAAATTATAAAATTTTTAGATGACGATGACCCAGAAATTAGAATAGCTGCAATAGAAGCTTTGAGTGAATTTAATGATCCTATTGCAATAAAATACATTATAGAAAAATTTGTTGATCCATCTTGGGTAGTTAGAAAAAGTGCCTCAAAATCAATAGTTGTATTTGATCATCTAGCTGTTCAACCTCTTTTAATGGCTTTAACAAAAGATAATGAAGATATGAAATACTGGGCTTTACGTGCTTTAGGAGAAATAAAACCTAAAGACATAGCTCCTGTTCTTATACAGCGATTTAAGGACAAATCCTGGACTATTCGCAATACTACCGCAGATATACTAAGTAAGTATGGCGAAGAAATGCTTCCTGATTTGACTACTCTAGTAAAAGAATCTCCAGATTTGGAAATTAGATATTGGATAATCAGAACAATAGGAAAAATTCAATCGCCTGATTCTTTAATGATGCTTTACGAGCTTCTTGAAGACCCATCTGAATCAATAAGAGATGCAACTCAAAGAGCATTAGCCAATTATGGAATGTTGATAATAGATGATTTGTTTGCATTAATGAAAACAGATAAACGCAGAGTTTTAGAAAGCGTAGCAAACATATTCCAACAATTGGGTCCAAAATCAATGTTACCAATTCTTTGTGATTCTTTGGGGAAATACGATGATCATATAAACTATTGGATTAGAAAAGTTCTTGTTTCCTTTAAAAAAGAATCTCTACAACCTGTTTTATTATTGTTAGAAAGCAATGAAGATGAGGTTAGACGGCAATCCATCCTTTGCATTGGGCAAATTGGCTCAAAAAAAGAGGCAACCTATATAGAACCTCATTTAAAAGATGAATTTTGGCCAGCTAGAATAGCCGCAGCAGAAGTTTTAGGTGATTTAGGAGATACTTCTATTGTTCCAGCCCTTTCAGAAATACTGGAAGACGAAGATGAAGATTTGGCTTCAGCAGCCATAGTTTCTCTAGGAAAACTTAATGATGAAAGAGCAATACCTGCATTGATTTCTACTCTTCAAAGAGAAGCCTGGAGTCTCAAATTTCATGCTATAAGAATCTTAGGCGAAATGCACGTTACTAGAGCTTTCATAGATTTAATAAAACTCCTAGACGAAGATACGTTAGACCTTAAAAATCATATCATTAAAGCCTTATCTCAAATTCCTCACCCAAGATGTTTTGGCGAACTTCTTAAACGCTTTGAAAACGAAACCGACACAGATACTAGACTAGCCTATATAGAAGCTTTTTCTGCAATTGGCGATTCTTCTATTATTCCTGTATTAATAAAAATCTGTCAACAAAAGGTAAATATTGATGAACGCAGAGGTGCTATAAGGGCTTTAGGTATAATGCACGCTGTTCAAGCCAAGAGCGTTTTGATTCAAACTCTCAAAGACGATGATGCTACTGTGGGACGTGAAGCTTTATCAGCTTTACAATTATTGCTTTCACCTGAAGATTACAAAAAGACCGAAAATGTCATTTTCGCTTTACGTAAAAAGCAGAACTTATTTAAGGAAAAATTTGATGAAGGTATGAATCAGATGAGGCTTGGAAACCTCAAGAAAGCTGAAGAATTACTAAAAGAATCGCTGGGTATTAATCCTAGAGCAGCTTATGTATATTCTGCACTAGGCAATCTTTACTATAAACAGGGTAAATTAATCGATGCAACCAAAGCCTATGTAATGGCTACAAACATCACTCCTGACGACATTACTCTTAAACTCAATTTAGGTATGGTTTACTATCGACGTAGAGTTTATAACGATGCTATAAAAATATTTTCAAGTATTGCAAAAACTTTAGGAACTACTAGTCAACAAGGTGCTTATTCTATGAAAATGTTGACAAAAATAAAAAAAGAAGCTGATCTAGCTAATCCATCAAGAGTTCCACCCGCAATTAATAATCCTAAACTTAAATAGAATATTAGTATTTGTTGCAGTCTGCTGTATCTCTCTCAATTCTCAATTCTTATCTCTCACCTCTTAATCAATGTCATTAAGTTAAGCGAAAATTAATTGCTAGAGCCTGTTTTAAGGCTCTTTTTTTATGCCTATTTTTATACTATTACTGCATT
>CAJOQX010000240.1 GCA_905236865.1 Candidatus Rifleibacteriota bacterium | reverse complement strand
TATTTTTCTTTATATTATTTTGTAAATTGCATAACTAAACGCAATTTAAATTGCATTTACTTTTTCAATTAATAAATTTTATCCTTTTTATATAAATTTATACCAAAATTTATAAAAAAATGTTATTATATTTCCCCTAAAAAAAAGACAAAAAAAAAGGAGGGCGTAAATTAAATGAATAAGGACAGTGACGACTATGATACAGAATGTTTACTTTTTAATAGATTTAATTGGCGCCCCAGTATACAGTGAAGCAGGTCGACAGTCTGGTAAAATTACAGATTTCGTTTTATGTTTAAGAGGGAATCACCTTTATTTTGAGCAAGCTATTGTTTACGATTTTGATTCATCTACCAATAAAATAGCTAACTTAAATGATTTCAACTACTTCACTCCAGGAAAATTTGAATTATCACAAGCCTTAAGCGATTTACCTACTTATATAAAAGACAGCAAAAAACCGACTGCCACAGATTTATGGGACAAACCAGTAATCGACACTGTTAATGTAAAAAACATCACAATTAACGATCTTGCTATTGTTTGTGATAAAAATAAAAAGATAGAAGTTAGTGGCGTTGATATTAGCATAAAGGCAGCTCTTACTAGACTTGGACTTTTTAAAATAGCTAGTAAACTCGCTTCTTTATTTAAAATAGAACTAAAACCAGATATTATAGAATGGGAAAAAATCATCGGTTTTGATGATGAGTTTGAAAGTATTACTACCGATGACACTTCAGATAATCTTCAAAATTTACATCCTGCTGATCTTGCAGACATTCTTGAAGAATTAGATGATGAAGACCAAGTTTCTGTTATTGAAAATCTTGATGAAGATGTTGCAGCAGAAACTATCGCCGAAGCGGATTCAGAAACCCAGTTAAAAATCATCGAAAATCTTGATACAAAAACAGCTTCCGATATCATAGAAGAAATGGATCCTGATGAAGCTGCTGACTTGTTACAAGATTTGGATCAGAAGAAAGCCAAAGAAATTCTTGATCACATGGATTTTGACGAAGCTAGCGATGTAAGAAAACTCATGCAACACGATGAGTTTACTGCTGGTGGTATAATGACCACCGAATACATCTCGATATACGAAGATTTTACTGTTGCTAATGCTCTTTCACATATTAGATTAGTGGCTGCCGATGTTGAAAATATCTACTATATGTATGTTCTTGATAACCAAGATTGTTTAAAAGGGATTGTTTCTATAAGAGAAATAATCGCAGCTAATCCAAATGCTCTAGTTTCTGAATTGATGGAAACAGACTTGGTTTCGGTTAATGCTTCTACTCCACAAGAAGAAGTAGCTGCCTTGATGTCCAAATATGACTATATAGCTATGCCTGTTGTAAACGATAAAAACCAGATTCTTGGTGTTATCACAATAGACGATATTATGGACGTTATGGAAGAAGAAGCTAACGAAGACATTATGAAGATGGCTGGTACTTCTGATGAAGAATTAGAAACAGATTCACCCTTCCAAACCTGCAAAGCTAGACTTCCATGGTTGTTGATTACTCTTTGTACAGGCTTTGTTACTAGCGCTATCTTAAAATACTTTATGGCTTCTTTTGAAAGCATTGCAGTTTTAGTATTCTTTGTTCCTGTGGTATGTGGAATGGGTGGTAATGCTGGAGTTCAAGCCTCAACATTAGCTATTCGTGCTTTATCTCTTGATAACGCAATAACTCTTGGGGATGTATTTAAGAAACTTTGGAAAGAAATTGCAGCAGGTGCTCTTATGGGAGCAGTTTGTGGATTAGTAATTGGTTTTTGGGCTCAATATTTAATTGTTACTTCGCCTAATCCACCAACAATGAAAGCAATCTATCTATCTATTACTGTTGGTATAGCAATGCTTTGCACAATGAGCTTCTCAACTACTTATGGAGCACTTGTTCCAATCGTTTTTAACAAATTCAAGATAGATCCAGCCGTAGCTTCAGGTCCCTTTGTCACTTCTTGTAATGATATATTTGCATTGCTTATATACTATGCCGTTTCTAGCTTGCTTATTTTTGTTATACTAAAATGAATTATTATTGTTATTATTTTTTTGAAAGATATTTAAATGACAATCTATCATATACTTAGTTTAGCATTAGCTTTGTTTTTCGTTAGATTAATAGGCTTTGCTATATGTTTACCGAATAACTTTAATAATATTTGGAAACCAGGTGATTTTTCTAGCTTTCCAAAGAGTATTTACATTTTATTAGCTATATTAGTTATTATTTCATTGTTTTGTTTTATTAACAAAATTAGATATTCAAGTAACAAAATAAAAAAATATTACTTTTTTTATTTTGTTTATTTGTATATATCTTATCTATTATTTAATAGATATATAGAAAATGAAACTCTTGATTATTTGTTTATATTAAATTATTCCTATTATCCTATTAAAGACATTTTACCAAATTTAATTTTAGATTTGTTTTTTGAACCTCCATATTTAGTATTTGGCTTAATCTTTATGGGCATTATTTATTGGATTTGTAAAAAATATGACCACATAGAATATTCTTTTTTATTTTGGGTAATACCTTTTTCATTATATAATTATACATTCAATGATTTAACAGTTACCTGTCTAATAGCTTATATTATAATTTTTTTATTAGGTATGAATCATTCTCCTCAAAAAACTTCTTTGCCAATAATAACCATTATTTTTATTGTTATTTCTACTGGAATTACTTATTCATGTATTTTTTCAAAACTTAATGAAACTTATTTCAAGTTAGCAATAGAAACTCTAATAATATTTTTTGCTCCTGTTTTTATTCTTTGTTTTAATTGTATAAAATCAAAAGAATTAAATTCAATAGCTTCTACTTGGATTTTGCCTTTAACAACAATATTCTTTCTTTATTTGCCTTTGGAAAGATTACAAACAGGAAATTGTCTCGTTTCGTTTATAAATTTTTTTAACATATATCTTTTTTCTGCAAATATATTTGTCATATCATCGTTTTTCTTTTTATTATCTTATATATTAGAAAAGATAATTAAAAATCTAGGGAAAATAGTATTTTATTTTAGTTCTATAATTATCATTATTTTTTATATTTTAGATTTCACTCTATACTATTATAGTCAGTTTAGAATTAACTATCAAACTATTGTTTGGACGCAAACAATGAATGATATTACTAGAACAACTTTAGCTACTTGTTGGAATTATTTGTCTTTGTTAAGCTTGATGTTTATTATTTTATTTTTTGTATTAGCTGTTTATGTCTTATTTAGTAGTAGAAACTTTTTAAAAACACACAAAACTCTTAGATTTAATATTATCCTATTATTATTAGTATCTCATTTTTCTATCTCTTTATTACAACTAAGTAATCCTATTCCTGAAGTTTTAAAAGAACCAACTTTTGAATTAATAAAAAGTTTATCTATTTCTGATTATTTTAAGAACCATCTTTCTTTTGAAGAAATAGAAAAAGGTTTCAAAAAATGTAATTTTCCTTTTAAGAAAATTAGTGAAAAAACAATAAACAGTATCACAAATAATACAAAGACAAATGTAATATTAATAACTTTAGAATCTGTTCACTGGAAATATGTCAATATCTTTGGCAAAGAACCAAAAACTTGGCCTTTATTAAGTAAATTAAAAGACAGAATGGAAATCTTCCCTTTGATTTATTCAAATTATCCAGAATCAACTTGTGGAGATTACGCAATGGTTACTTCGTTAGTTCCTTATAATCATTTGTTTCTTAATATTAATAAAGATATGATTCATAAAGGTCTTGTTAATGAACTAAAAAAAATAGACTACGATGCATATATTTTTTCTTCTGGTAGTTTATTTGATGGAGGTTTGATTAATATAATAAAAACTCAGCCATTTGATTACAAATTCAATTTTCAATCAAAAAATAGCAATAATTATAATTCTTGGGAATGGGGCTATAAAGAAGAATACACTACCAAAAAGATAATAGAATTTTTAAAGAAAAGAGAGAAAGATAAACCTTATTTTTTATGGTATAGAACCGTCTATCCACATGCACCATTTACTCAGTTTGGTTCTAATGAACATCTGTTATTTCAAGAAAAAAATGAAAATGGTGCTTTATCTTTAGTATCAAAATACAAAAATGCTCTTACTTATCTTGATAAAGTTCTTTATAACTTTATTAATGAGATAACAGAATTAGACGAAAAAAATGGTCAGAAAACTCTAATTGTTATGGTTGGAGATCATGGTGAAAAACTAAGAGAAAAAGATAATGATTATACTACTGGTCATGGACTTAATACTACACCTCAATTACAGAATGTTGTTTGTATATTTATAAAACCCCAAAATGATGGTTTAAAAATTAACAAAAATTTTGGCTCTCAAATAGATATTACTCCAACAATTCTAGATTATTTAAAAATAGAGCCTTCTGTCGAACGTTATGAACAAGGGCAATCATTATACCGAAAAGATTTACTTTCTAGACCTATTTACTTATCTTCAATGGAATCTTATGCCATAATAGAAGATGGTTATTTTTTTGAATTTAGAGATAAAAATAGTCCAAATTTTAGAGTAACTAAACTAAATTTTTCAGAAGAAGAGTTAAAACCTACTTATGAACAATTACCAAATTGGCCAAATCACAAAGAAATATATGAAAAATATCAGCGAGTTAAATATTTTTTTCAGCTTCAAAAAGAATTTTTGAATCGAATTAAATATCACTAAAATAATTGAAAAACAAAAAATATAGTAAACGACATAAATATTAGCACTAAAATATGTCTTTAAATTATATATAAATATTGATTAAAGATTTTTAAAATACAATTATTTATTGTATTTTAAATAATTAAATTATCTAGTTTTTCACTTCACTGTTTTCAAAATCTCTTGTTCTGATTCATCGAAAAATTTAAAACTATCATTAAACATTATTCTTTTTGCACGTTTTTGTCCAAGTTCTGTGTAGGATTTGCCATCAGGACAAACCATCAGATGAACTTTAACGGACTTTCCACTAAAGTTTTTTGTACAAGACCTGATAAATTTAAGCATCTGATTTTTATTTTCTGGTCTTGGTTTTGGAGGGAAAACTCTCATTATTTCTTGTGGGAAAACCAAATTACTTTTTTCTGTGAAATTTATTTGGCAAACGCTTAATGCATCTAAAGATTTAAAGATACCGTCAACAGTATGAAGTTCGATTGGAACTACTCCATCAGCATATTCTGGTTTTTCAACAAATTCAGGACATTCAAGCTCATGTTTCTTAAGCCATTCCTCCCAAGAAAGTTTGAGTTTACTAAAATAAATATCATGGAGAAGATATCTTGTTCCTACAACAACTTCTAAACCATTTTTATATCTAGAAAGCACATATTCACAAGGCGTATTTTTTATTTCTTCAAGCATTTTAGGAGTAAGCCACCCAGCCTTATCTGGAACACGTATTAGCATATCAACGATTTGCCCTTCACATTTTGCCATATCAATTTCGCCTTTTTCATTAAGTATTCCCATAAATCCTGATGCCCACCTAAGTGGATCTATTTGTATGATTTCAGTTTTATAAGGTCTACTTTTCAAATTTGCAACTATTGCAGCAACTTTTGCTTGTTCTGATCTTATAGATGGAGGTAATACCCCTTGCGGCAAAACATCATAAACAGTTGCCACGCGTAAATTAGATTTTTTAGCAGGGTCTTCTCTTTTGGATTTTTCTTCTTCTATTTCTTTTTTTATTTCTTCTTTTTTACTTAATTTATCGATTAAAGATTCCTCGCCAAATATTTCATTCATATATTCAGAATCTTTATAGGCTGGCGTAGAAGACACCGAGAACTTAAAACCACTTGCTCTCAAATATCCAGTATAAGTCTTGTCTAAATCTTTTAAATATACATCAGAAGCATAGTAATACCCATTTTGCTTTTTAGGTCTACCTAAACCATCATGATAAAGATGAAAAACAGCATCTTGCGAAGTTAACCCATCTTTTACTGCCTCATCTAATTTTTCCTGATCAACTTCTTCTTTAAATATAAGCTTAGGAAGACAAACTCTCTCATTTTTACCATCAATGACAGCATTAACTATGCGGAAAGAGCTTATAGACTCCCATTTTCCCTGTATTTTTACAGTGGGTTGCATAAGTGCATAAGAAATTGTTTCAACTAATATAAAACAAAATATGAATATTAATTTTTTTATCATGATTTCACTCCGTGTTTATTCATTATTATTATACATTAAATAAAAAACAATTGAAACGTGAAAATAAAAATGTTCAAGGCTAACTATTATTTGACAAAGTTATCAATATTGATGTAATCTGTATAGATTGAAGTCCCTTAGGAGGATTTATACAGTGAGTGTTAGTCAAAGAAAAAATTATTTCATAGCAAAAGATATGCAAAGTAAATTTGCAGGAACTATCCTTTTGTTAGCATTACTTGTTGCTGTTATTACAGTTTGTAACCTTTATATATTAGGTTCATTTTTTGTTGAAAATAACGCCAGTTTAAGTGAACAAAGAAGTGTTTCTGAACTAATTCATGACTTTGTTTATAAATATTGGCCAAGACTTTTGGTACTTATATTTGTAAACGTTATAATTGTTTTTATGGTTAGCGTTATATATTCGCACCAAACAGCTGGTCCAGCATATAAATTAGAAAAAAGCATAAAAAGAATTATAGAAGGTGATTTGACTTTTCAAGTTAGTCTTCGGAGAAATGACAATCTTAAAGAGCTTGCTTCGGCATTAAATCTTATGCTCGATAAATTTAGAACAACTATTAGTAAAGCTAAAGTATTGACTGAAGATATAAATAAAAAACTTGGAGAAGTTAAAGGCAATGAAGAATATGCACAATTAGTTTCTGATTCTACAGAATTGCGAAAATTAATAGACCAATTTAAATTAGATTCTAATGATAATTCAGATAAAAATAGTGAAGAAACTCTAAAAGAAGAAGAAAAAGATTAATTTCTCGTTCTTAAAAAAACAAGGGTCTGTTTTGTTAAAGATTTTCAAAACAGACCCTTGTTTTTTTAGTTATTATTTTACAATATAGCTAATTTTGGACAAGAGCTTCTTTTATTCGACTTAAACGTCCACGTAATCTTAAAATTGCCTTAGTATGTAATTGAGAAACTCTAGAATCAGATACGCCAAGTATTTTACCAATTTCTTTAGAAGTTAATTCTTCATAGTAATAAAGAGTTATAACCATTCGTTCTCTATCTGACAATTTTGAAATTGCATCTGCAAGAATTTTCTTCGCTTCAGCTTCTTCTATTTTACTTTGAGGATTATCACTTTTTTCATCTTCAATATAATCAAAACGAGAAGAACCTTCATCATCATCGTAAAACATTTCGTCTAATGAAAGAAGTAAAGATTTTTTAGTTTCATCAAAAAGTTTATGTAATTCAGAAATATCGACTCCTAGATATTCCGCAACTTCATCATCTTTTGCATCACGACCTAGTTTACCTTCTAATTTAGCGTAAGCTTTTTCTAGCTTACGTGCTTTTTGCCTAATAGAACGAGGAGTCCAATCTAAAATACGCAACTCATCAAAAATAGCTCCACGGATACGAGTTTTTGCATAAGTTTTAAATTTAACATTTTTATCAAGATCATATTTTTCTATAGCATCCATTAACCCCAAGATACCATAGCTAACAAGATCGTCAAATTCAACATTGCTAGGAAGATTAACAGCTATTCTACCTGCAACATATTTAACAAATGAAGCATATTTCATAATCAGAGCATCTTTTATCCTCTGATCATGATTAGACTTATATTGTTCCCAAAGCTTTTGATCATCTTCATCTTGAAGCCTTGTCTTGCTTAATGGGTCGATAAAGCCTTCTGAATCTGTTTCTAAAAGTAATTCTTTATTCACATCAACTCTCCGTGTATGGCTTGATATTTATAATACCACTGTTGAACTGTTATCGTCAATAGGTAGTTCAGTTTTATTATTATTAGCTTTATTGGCATTATCAGTACTATTATGATTACCTTTATATTCTTCAAGAAGATCTCCAAGTTCAGCCTGAAGTTCTTTGTCTTCACCCATCATATCATCATGCAACTTAGAACATTCTATATCTTCTACTACAGGCATGAATATTACTTCAAGTACACTTCCAAAAAAAGTGCCTAGGAAACCGAAAATAAAGAATATTATAGTTCCTCTATAAAAAATAGTATTACTAGCAATATTCTGGGCTATTGCTATAAGAATAGTAATTGTAGTAACCGAAGTTGCAAGGAAAATACCCATCAGTAGAGATAATCTAGACATCAGAGTTCCCTCACATCTTCGCCAACAATGTATACTTTGACCTTTCCATTAGACAGATCAAATTCAATAGAACGCCCATGGGTTCCACCAGTATCTTCACTTTTTAAAGGTATATTATACTTTTTCAAAGCATCTTTCACAGCTTCGATATTATCACGTCCTATTGTATTACTAAAATCTTCTGAAGGAGGAAACATTTCAGATCCACCAAAAATTTTAGCTTCTAATCCTTTTCTTAATGCTCCTTCATCTAATACTGCATTTATTAGAGCAGGTACTGCCGTATCGGCAAATTTTATATGATTAGATTTAGACATATCCATACCAGATGAAGTAGGGAGCATAATATGGGCTAATCCACCAACTTTTCTATCAGCATCATATATAGACAGTATTACACAAGAACCTATACCATAAACAGCCAATTGCGTCGGCGATTTTGCTGTTTTTAGCTGGCTCATTCCTACTGTTATTATAGCTGACATTAATTTGAAACTCCAATTCTATCTAAAAGTAACTCCAATGAATTAGGAGCTGGCAAAATAAATATATGTAGGAGCAAATCTTCTTTTTCTTCTATTAATGAAGTTTCTATCATTAAAACTTTATCGCTAACAGCGGTCATATCTGCAACAACATTATCTATAATAGCACCAGCATAATCAAAATTCATGTATGGAAGCGAATTTAGCATTGTTGTTTTTGTCAATACAGATAAAGCATTAAGAAAAGCTCCTGCTAAAATATTAGCTAATTCTCTTAAACAGGAACTTTCTATTTCATCTATTTTTGTCAATGATTCTATATTTGAATTTGGAATCAAATACTTAAGCATTTTAATAGATGTACTTTCAGGAATAAATAATAAGAAACGCCCAGATATTTCGCCCATTATCCTCAAAAATATTCCCAAAATAGTTTGTTTAGGACCTCCAACAATTTTGGGAATTTCATTCAGTTCCATAATAGCCACATTAGGAACAGTCATATCTATTTTGCGATTAAGAAATTGTGCTAAAGCTGTTGCTGCATTTCCAGAGCCAATATTACCGACTTCTCGAAGAGCATCTAATTGATTTTTTGTTATATTTAACACTTTTTCCATTAAATAAACCTTCAAACAAAATAAGAATCAAGATATTATAAAATACCCTTTAAAACTTTTCAATAGAGTAAAAGAAAAAAAGTAAAAAAGGGAAAAAAGAAATAAGAAATCAGGTGGAAAAAGCGAAGGGGAGATAAAAAGCTAAAAAATATATTAAAGTTTCCTATTCACAAAAATCTATAGAGTTAAATTGATTCATAGCTTTTGAGCCATTTCCTAAAAGCCAATCTTGAGCTATATTAGGAACAACTTCAATTACCTTATTTAGGATTTGTGATTCTAGTGGAGATATTTTTCCAAGTACATGAGAAATTAAGTTTTCATGCTGATTATTTTTTGAGGGATATTCTTTTGGTTGCCCAACTCCTATTCGTAACCGCCAAAAATCATCACCAATATAAGAAATAATAGATTTTAAACCATTATGACCACCAGCACTTCCATTTGCTCTAAGTCTTATTTTGCCAACAGGTAGATTTATATCATCTTCTATAACCAATATTTCTTTTGAAATTAATGGTTTATTTTTTAAAAAATTATTGACAGCATCACCTGAATTATTCATATAAGTTAAAGGTTTTAACAAATAGTGAATTCCAGAATTAAATTTAAATGAAGCAATATCAGATTTACAAAATTTATTGTTGGTAAATTTTACATAAAAAAAATCTGCAAGTTTGTCTAAACACCAGAAACCTGCATTATGTCTAGTTCTTTCGTATTCTTTTCCTGGATTTCCTAAACCTACAATTAACATAAAAATATTATATCTCATTAGACTTTTATAATCAAGAGTTTAAAAATAGTCATTCAATGAAATCAACTTTTAATGGAGTTTTACAAGGTATTTGACAATAATATTATTCAACTGTATAATCCGATTTTCAAAGTTAAAAGTTTATAGAAGGTTAATATGGAAACAAAATCAAAAGCTTTACTAATTATCCTTGACGGTTATGGTATCTCTGAATCTCAAGAAGGCAATGCTATTTTTGCTGCTAAACCTGAATTTATAAATAAGCTTTTTGCCGAACGTCCTTATACTACATTATTTGCTTCTGGCTTAGAAGTAGGTTTACCTGCTGGTCAGATGGGTAATTCTGAAGTTGGTCATTTGAATATTGGTGCAGGACGTATTGTTTATCAAGACATTACAAGAATAAATAAAGCAATTGAAGAAGGAGAATTCTTCAAAAACAAAGCAATGAATGAAGTTATGGACAAAATGATAGCCACAAATCATTCATTACACATTTATGGACTTGTATCTGATGGCGGTGTTCATAGCCATATAGAACATATTTATGCAATATTAGAACTTGCTAAACGAAAAGGTTTGAAAAAAATATTTATTCACTGTTTTACAGATGGACGTGATACTTCGCCAACAAGCGGTGTTCATTACGTAAAATCCGTTGTTGAAAAAACAAAAGAGTTAGGTGTAGGTCGTGTTGCCACTATATCTGGACGTTTTTATGCTATGGATAGAGATAATCGATGGGAAAGAATAGAAAAAGCTTATCAAGCTCTTGTACATGGCGTAGGGAATAGATTTACTGACCCAGTTGAAGCTATTGAAGCTTCATACAAAGACAATGTTACAGACGAGTTTATTGTTCCTATCGTCATAGAAGAAAATGGTTGTCCAGTAGCTACAATTGATGATGGTGATGCTATACTTGCTTTCAATTTCAGAGCTGATAGAATGCGAGAAATGACAAAAGTATTTACCAAATCAGATTTTGCTGAATTCAAGCGTAAGGAAATTAAAGTAGACTACGTTATGTTTACTAATTATGCTGATGAATTTAAACTGCCTATAGTTTTTCCACCACAACATCCCACAAATGTTCTTGGCGAAGTTATTTCAAAGAAAGGTTTAGCCCAATTTAGACTTGCTGAAACAGAAAAATACGCTCATGTTACTTATTTTACAAATGGCGGAGTTGAACAACCTTTTGCACTAGAAGAACGTCAAGTTATCCCTTCCCCAAAAGTAAAGACTTATGATTTAAAACCAGAGATGTCTGCCTTTGAAGTTGGAGATACGCTGATTGAAAAATTAAGAACAGAAAAATATTCATTCATTATGGTTAATTTTGCTAATTGTGATATGGTAGGACATACTGGAATTATGGATGCTGCCATGAAAGCAGTTAGCACTGTAAACAATGTTCTTTCAAAAGTCATACCTGTAGCTTATGAATTAGGTTATGATTGTTTCATAACAGCTGACCACGGCAATGCAGAACAGATGGTAAATTTAAAAACTGGAGAACCATTTACAGAACATACAACTAATGTAGTTCCTTTCTGTGTAGTTTCTAAGAAAAATTTAGAATTAAAATCTTCAGGAAAACTTTGCGATATAGCTCCAACTATATTAGAAGTTATGGAAATAGAAAAACCTGCTGAAATGTCTGGTTGTTCTCTCATAGCAAAGAAGTAATATTGTAATGTCTTCGGAACAAATTAAAAAAGGTTATATGTTTATAGTTTCCGGTCCGTCTGGAGTTGGAAAAACTGTTTTGTGCAATTATATTGTTGAAAAGTTTAAACCAAATGTTGTTTATTCTATTTCTACAACTTCTCGCGAACCTCGTGGAGGCGAAAAAGACGGACAGGAATATAATTTTTGTTCTGTTTCACAGTTTGAAGAAGCAATAAAAGAAAATGCTTTTGCAGAATGGGCTTGTGTACATGGCAATTATTATGGAACACCTAGAAAATTTCTAGTAGACAACGTTAGAGCAGGCAAACATGTTGTTTTAAACATTGATGTCCAAGGCGGCATGAAAATCCATAAAGAATATCCTGAAGCTGTGATGATTTTTATTCTTCCACCTAGTTTTGAAGAATTAGAGCACCGTATCAGGGGAAGAAATATGGATAGCGAAGAATCCTTGAAAAAACGTATGGTCAATGCTCGCAAAGAGATCGATTGTTCTAAACAATATAAACATTGTCTAATTAATGATAATTTAGAAAAAGCTAAATCCGACTTAGAAAAAATTTTTTTAAGCTATATGGAAAGATAGTTAGTTATTGTTAATTCTATAGTTTTGCTGGATATTTTTTTAAAAGCTATGTACATAATTTTTAAAATTACCACTTGACATATATAAATGAATTTGTTATATTAAATATGTCCTTAAGTTTTATATTATTTTATTTATTATTTATTATTTTAAAGGAGTCCTGTTATGAAGAATCGTAAAGGTTTCACTCTCATTGAACTCATGATTGTTATCGCAATCATCGGTATTCTCGCTGCTATGGCAGTTCCTAACTTCAAAAAAGCTCGTGCTTCTGCTCGTCAAAAAGCTTGTTTCTCTAACCTTCGTGTTATTCAAGGTGCTGTAGAAATGTATAACATGGATAATAGTGTTATGATGGATACTTTAAGTAATGATCAAGTTGCAAATCCAGATACAGGTAACTTAAAAGGTTATATAAAAGCAGTTGTAGGTCCAGAAACTTCTTGTTCTTATAAAGGTGATAAATTAAGTGAAGATGGTGAAGTTACTTGTGGTTACCATGGAAGTCTTACTAATCAAGCTGATATTTTTAATAAAAAATAATTTAATAGCATAGAAAAAACCGATACTCAATTGAGTATCGGTTTTTTTTGTTTTAGAATATTAGATTTTTATTTTGAATTTATTTTTATAATGATTTCTGTAATACAAGGCAAGCACAAACTTTTTTCTTTTATTGATGAAGCTTTCGTAAATTGCCACGCAATCTAGATGTATGTTTTATAAATTTTGAAGTAGTAATCAAAATAATAATTTTATTTTTTGCACAACTATTATTTATTTTTTACCCAAGGGTTTTCAGGACAATCTTGTGGCTGTGTTTTCCAACGTCTATGAAGCCAGAACCATTGTTCTGGATATTTTTTTATAATTTTTTCATGCAAAGAAGTGTAATCTTGAGTTAATTTTTGTTGACCTTCAATAGTATTTTCATAAAATTCTGGGTAAAAAACAGGATAAACTTTTATCAGATGTTTTCCGTTGTAATTTGGGAATAAATATATAGGAACAATAGGAGCTTTAGTTTTTAAAGAAATC
Organism: Candidatus Rifleibacteriota bacterium; assembly: GCA_905236865.1. Taxonomy (GTDB): domain Bacteria; phylum Muiribacteriota; class Ozemobacteria; order Ozemobacterales; family Ozemobacteraceae; genus RUG334. Next base: position 12,200 of record CAJOQX010000240.1, on the reverse strand, counting down.
AAAGCTGGACCTACAGGAGCTGAACACCATTTATCCATAAATTTAACAAAAATACCTTTTTTACCATTATCTTGATCCATCATTAAACCAAGTAAATAACCTTTACGCAAAGCCCTTAATATTTCTCTTAAACCCATACCTGAATCAGTTGTTTTAGCTCCATGACAACAACGCATTTCTTCAAACCATTTATCTGCATATTTGTTATTTTGTCGCCTAACTACAGTTGTCATTTTATATCCTTTTAAAGCAAGCCAATGTGGAATTATTTCCCATAGACTAAAATGACCTGAAACTAAAATAGCACCCTTACCCTTACTTAATGCTTCATCTAGATAGTCTAACCCTTCAACTTCAATCATATTTAAAATTTCTTCATCAGAAATAAATTTTAATTTTGCCATATCTAAAGAATTTAAAATAAAAGTTTCATAACAGCTTTGTCTTAATTTTTCTGCTTTTTCTTTATTTATTCCTAGAGTTTCCATCATAATATTTTCAATATATTCTTTACGAGAAAACTTAAACGGCATAATAATATTAGTTAATAAAGAAGCTATTTTTCTTTTTTGAGCCAAACTCAAAGAAATACATTTTCTTGATAATATGTCTAATAATATTATTTGTAATTTATCAAAAAAATCATAATGTTTTTTACTCATTCTTTTTATTCCTACTTAATATATTCCTTACATTTCTAAGTTTGAGAATAATAGCCATTAATGGACTTGCTTTCATTTCAATAGCTTCTAAAGGACAAACTTCCATACAGCAGAAGCATGAAATACATTTTGTCCTGTCGAATTCCGCTCCGCTAGAGGTAATTCCAATAGCTTTTGCAGGGCATATATTTTTACATCTTCCACATTTGACACATTTATTGTTTTTTAGATTTGGACCAGTCCAAATCAATTTTCTTATAAATTCTAATACAAAATCAGGAATGAGATAAACAGGTGGAGCAGGTGGAACAATATATCCTTTTACCAAACAATCTTCTATATCTGTTCCAACAAATTCAACATCATTAAAAGAATTTGGTCCCCAATTAATACGTTGACAATATTTAATTATAGGAACAGTTTCTGGTTTTAGACCTACTACTTTGCAAAAGCCAAAATCAACAGCAACAGGTGATTCTGAAGCTATCAAGATATTATTCCTTTTTACCCTACCACTTGCAGGACCTTGCAAATCCATTGCCTCAACTCCATCCATAATATGTAATTTTACAGGCAAAGATTTTGCTAATTCTGTTACAAATGCAGAAAATTCATCTACTTTTGTAAACTTTTTATGCCATAAAGCTTTTGAAAAACCTGGAATAAATCCAAAATGATTTTTTACAGCTCCAGTTATTCTAGTCAAATTATGAGTTTTCATTTTAGATAAGCTTATAACTACATCAGCATCGAAAACTTTTTTTATAACAGAAGCAGTTATTCCTTTTCCAAAAACTTTAAAAGCAATATTTGCTTTTTCATCTTTTTCAAAACAAAGCATCTTTCCGCCAGCAGCTTCTGTAGCCTTAGCAAAACCTGTTTTGTTCCAAAAATCTTCAGTTCTTCCAAAAATAGCTGGAGGACTATCGCCAACCCAAACTTCTGAAGCTCCAGCTTCAAAACATTTTTTTACTACTGCTTCTATAACTGAGGGATGAGTCGTAGCTGCTCTTTCTGGTTCTTTGCAACTAAGCATATTAGGCTTTATTAGAACTTTGTCATTTTTCTTAATGAATTTAGACATACCACCTAAGGGTTCTAGCAAAGCTTCTATAGCTTTATCAACCTCTTTAATATCATAAGAATCACATTTTTGTAGAGAAACTTTATATTTCATCAGTAGCTCCATTATTCTTCGCTATAAAATGACTGAGTAACTACAGGATGGTTTTTGTCCCATTTTTTTTCAACAACTATTTCATCTGTTAATTTTGGGGCTCTTCTAGGATTTGTTGATAATATGGGAGGATAAGGTCCTGAACCACTTTTTTCATCAATATTATTGGGGTCTATATCCACATAATCTTCTTTTTTAGGTATTAAAATAGGCTTTTTTTCTGCAATATCTTCTTTTTCGTCAGAAGAATCGCTCTTCCATTTGATGATTTCCAAACCACTTTCTCTTTCTACAATTATGCATTGATTAATATAAACAATATCACTTAAAATTTTGTAAAATGGAACTTTTTTATAATTAGCATAAACAGCAAAATGTAAATTTTTATTAAAAAAGATAGGAACTTCTCCACCTAATGAGATTACTCTCATTATATACTGAATATCATAACCTTCTGATTTAACTGTTCCTTCTTTTTCCAAACCAGGAAATCTCATTGCTAAAGCTTTATAATTAAAATCTTTTCTTCTTTTAAGTATTTCTTTAAAACCTTCAAAAGGAAGTTTAGTAGGCAAAATAAACAAAGTATTTTTTTCTAACTTAGCATAATTGTTTTTAGTAATAATCGCATTAAGCAAATCAGAGAAAGAAGTTCCGTTTTTCTTTAAAGAAACTGCTCCAGAGCAAAGATTATGCATAATGCAATTATATTCAAATCCTTCAGTTAGCATTTTAGAAGCTTCCCAAACAGTTATTGGAGAACTATAAAAAGACCAAGTTCTATATCTTTTGTGAGGTCTAGAATCAGAATCAATATAGTATTCTATATATTTTTTATTAGAAGTTCGACCAAAAAGAATACTTTCACGTTTTATTTCTTTTACAACCCATTCCTCATCTATTCTTGATTTATCAGTAACTTTTATATGCTCACCTTTATAATCAACTAAAGCAGAAGCTTTATCTTTTGACCATAAAATAGCCAGAGGTTGTGGTTCATTACCTTCACGAGGCTCAATTAGCCTATAATTATCGTATTGAGCAAAAGCAGGGTGAGGTTGAATACATAATAGACACAAAAACATAAAAAATGTAACATAAAGCCAAAACGAGTGTATCAACTCACTTTGTTTGTAACGATAGCTAATCAATTCTTCTCCCTACCACCTAAATCATTCCATGCTTAACCATTTCTGTATATATTTTAACTGCATTTGTAGCAGCACCACGGCGTAGATTATCAGCAACTACCCACATATTGAAGCCAACATCAACTGTTGGGTCATTTCTTAAACGACCAACAAAGACTTCGTCTTTATTTTGACATTCAAAAGGAGTAGGGTAAACAGAATTTGCTGGATCATCAAGCAAAACTACATCTTCTGCCTTTGATAAAATATCCCGAACTTCATCAAGAGTCATCTTATTGGTTAATTCAATATTGACAGACTCACTATGAGCATACATTACAGGAACTCTAACGGTTGTGGGGCAAACTTTAACATCTGATTCAAGAATTTTCTGAGTTTCTCTAACCATTTTTTCTTCTTCACGATAAAGCCCAGATTCTGGCAAAAAAACATCTATTTGAGGAATCAGATTAAAACCTATAGTATGAGGATAAACTCCTTGAGGAATTTCAGAACCTTCTAAAATAGCTTTTGATTGCTTTTTCAGAATATCTATAGCTTCTAAACCTGTACCAGAAACAGATTGGTATGTCGAAACAACAATTCTTTTTATTGGATTGACTTTATGAATAGGGGCTAAAGCAACAATCATCTGAATAGTAGAACAATTAGGATTGGCAATAAGTTTATGTTCTTTTTTTAATGCATGAAAATTAGCTTCAGGAACAATTAAAGGCACATCTTTATTCATTCTGTGAGCATTGGTATTGTCTATAACTATTGCACCATCATTAACCGCTTTTGGACAATATTCAAGACTTGCTTCCGTTCCAGCAGAAAAGAAAGCAACATCAATACCTTTAAAATTCGATTTTGCCACATCTTCAACAATTATTTCTTTTCCTCTAAAAATCAGTTTTTGCCCTGCACTCCTAGAGGAAGCAAACAATCGTAAATCTTTAACATCTTTGACTCGCTCATCTATTACCTGTAAGAGTTTTAATCCTACAGCACCAGTAGCACCAACTATAGCTAATGTATGCCCATTCATTTAAATGCCTCCATTATTTTGTTCTTCTTCTTTTTTTCTGCGTTCTTTCATAGTTTCAAGATAAAAAGATTTAATTCGTCCTGGTCTGTAATTGTTCTGTTTTAAGTATCTTTCTCTTGAAGCCTGCTCCTCATCTTTCTCATTATTTAAGGGAAAAGCAGAAGATGTTTCTGAAGCTAGTCTACTGACAGCTTCAATCAAATTTGTAGCCGTAGCCAACTCAGGAATATCTTTAAGATTTTGTATACACTGATTCGTATTGTTATCAACAAGTGTTACTGTATTGCTAGAAGTATCCATTTCAACCTTTGTAGATTTCTTACGTAATTCAGCAAAATCAGGAAGTTTTGGTTTGAAATTCTTGCTTCTTTTTACATCCAAAGTTGATGTTTTACCTGTTTCAGGATCTATAGGTCCATCAAAAGAAATATTTGTAGATTTTCTATTAAAATCTACTTCATCCATCCAACTAGGAAATGAACTTTGTGCGAAAACCGACATATTAATCAATAAAAATACAAAAACAACGGAAATAACTTTTGAGATTGCATCAGAAGCTTTTTCAAAGTCTTTTACCGCAACCCTATTCATTTTATCAGCAAAAATTAATAATTTTCTAGAATAAGTCATATAATAAAAAGCTAGTTTGTTAATACTGTTTTCAAAAAATTCAGCATTAGCATCTATAGGATTACAACAAAAATCAGACCATTCACAAGCTTCTGCAAAGCTTGCAACTTTAGGATCGTAAGAAAGTCCTATCCATGGAATACCCATAATAGAAGCAATAATACAACCATGAAGCCTCATAGAAATAACTAAATCAGCATCATTTAAAGCATTTTCAATATTCCCAACAATCTTAATATCACCTTCCCAACCAGCCTTTTTCCAAACGTCAACATCTTCATCCGCTTGAAAGGCTACAGGAACAAGATTTATATTTTCACTATCTTTCACTAACTTAATTAGCTCTGAAGCTATTCTAGAAGAACCTTTTACAGAAGTTCTTAAAATAGCGTAAATACGCATAAACTCTATTCTTCCTTTAGGCTTTTTTTTCAAAAAGCTATCATTTAGAAAAGCCAAATCTGTAGTCAAATCAACAGTATCAAATTGAGAAGTAATTTCTTGATAACGTTCTAACGAAGCATTGTCTCTTACACTTATGTAATCAGCTCTCTTTAATTCTTTTGCAAGCTGTCTATGAAGCCACTCTACAAAGAATCCCTTATTATTCCAAGGACCTAAACCTTGTGCAGGAAGAACAACTTTAGCCTTAAAAAGTCTAGCTAATCTTATTATAAAAAAGTAATACAACAAGCTTCTCCAGCTAGTTATAGACTGAAAGACACCGCCACCAGGAACAACTACAGCTTCACATTTTATTAATTCCTCAACTATAGCTATTAAATCGCTACGATGAATAAATCTTTCTTCATTTCCTCTGTTATTGAGAATTTGATTATTACTTAAAACACTAATCTCATAATTATTAAATTTTTGAAGTAATTTATCAGAAAAAATACCTCTAAGTAACTCATCGCCTACATTTCCAAATCCAAAATAACCAATTAAAAATACCCTTTTTTGCTTTTTCTTCCAATAAGCTATCAAAAGCTGTATGAAACGTAAAGCCATTACTAGAATAATTCCAATTAGTACACCTAGCCAAAAGCCATTAAAAACTCTTACCAAAGTAATACTCAATCTTGTGTGAAAATGGCAAAATGTATTTAAAACGGAAACTTGCCCCATTTGGATAAAAATAGCAAGAATAGGTAATATTACTAATTCTTTACGCATAAGAAGCAAAACAAAAAGCATTGCAGCAGGATAACCAACAAGAAACTCCTTGTTTCTCGGTCTTGCAACCAAAGTATTTTCAAGAAAAATTCTTGTTTGTTCTTCAATTATAGTCGGTCTTACTAATGTGGTATTGTCAGATCTTAAAATATAAAAAACAAGACAAACAACAACAACTGACAATATAAGAAAATTAATTACAGTTAGCGGTTTTTTTAACAGGTCTAATACAGTACTTCCATATTTTTTAATTGTCCACACAAGAGTAAATATTAAAGGAACAATGAAAGATATTTTTACTCCTCTGAATTGTTCAAATTTCAGCATATATAAAGGTGTTGAATATAAAGAAGCTATAAAAATACCACCTAAAATAGAAGGCAAAATTAGAAAAAATATAAATTTAAATGAATTTTTAACAAATCCATCTCTATCTTTATCTATTGATTCTGTAGCCCAAACAAAACCGATAGAAGAATAAGTGATAGCTCCAATAATACTAGCAATTAGAGGAAATCCTCTTGGGAAAATAAGATAAAGAAACATAGTAATAAAAGGGAAAAACATTACTATGTGACTATTTAAGTCTTTGACAAAGCTTAATTTTAACAGAATAGCCAAACCTAGAACTAGAGCAATACATAGAGATAATGCTTCTATTGTAGTTATTTCACCAATTTTCAAACGAGGTTCTTCAAAACGTTTTTCTCCATAAGCAATTAGAAATCCCGCTTTCTTTATCTCATCAACAGTATTTTTAATATAATTAAGATTAAACTCTGTCCAATTCGGAATATATTTTTTTTCATCTTTTAAAAAACATCTGAAATAGAGCATTTTTAAACTTCTATCTTTAACTGCTCTAAGCCACCTTGCAGTAGCTTTTTCTGGAGTATAAATCAAATCTAGTTCTTTTCTAGGAATACTATGAATTCTAACAAAAGAATTATTCTTAAGTGCTTTTATGTATTTTTGGATTCCTTCTTGAACATCAAATTCAACCCAAGCTATTCTATAAGAACGCTTTTTAAACAATTCAATTATATTATCTAAATCTCCTCTTTCTCCAAGCATCTCTTCATCAGCAAACATTAAAGCAGAAACACTAGCTGGCGTAGGAAGAGAATTAATTATCTTTGCTGCTGTTTCTTTTGATAATCCAGGATAATTGTAAACTCTTGTAACAATACCCAACTTAAACATTTCAGCCATTTCAAAACATTCTTCAGAAAAACCTAGACCTATTTTATCCAGAATTCCATTTCCAGATTTCTTTATTAACAGCATATTTGGAGACATTCTTTGAAGATTTCTATCTTCTAATTTCCAGGAAAGGTTTTGGTTGATTCTGTCAAGAAGTTTAACATCGTCTGAATGAATAAAAAGACCTGCTAAGGCATCTTCTTGGACGGATGGAGTCATTTCATAGAATTTTCTCATTTCATTAGAACTTAAGATATTTATTTTTCCTTCAAGTTCCAATGAAGCTAACGTATCTTCAGATATACCAACTGAACTTATTCCGCTCTCTTTTAATTTTGCAAATAATTCTTCTAAAGTCCAACCATCTCTTCTTGCCAATAGCCTAAATTCATCTAAATCAGCTACTGTTTCAACATAAATATTCTTACTTTCGGCTTCATATCTTCGTGAGCATTTCAAAATAGCAACAAGAATTCCTGGTAATATTAAAATAGTCACTATTACCCAAAATAATGAAGCTTTCTTAAAAAAATTCATTATAAATTACGCTTTATTCTGCCATATCGTTAATGCCAAAAGCCATTAACTGAGTATCTTTTGTAGCCTTAAAGCTACAAATAGAACCATCTGGAACCATTATTAGATGCAATGATTGCAATGTTGAATTAGAAATAATTTTTCTTCCATTTGTTAAATCAATTATATAGCCACCTTTTTTCAATTCAACTTTAAATTGCCCTGAAAGAACAACGATTAAAGCTCCACTTTCAGCAACAGTAGTTGTACCTGACTTAATTTCAACACTTCTAAATTTGGCGGCAAAATCTAAATAACTTTTTGTGACCAAAGGGTCTCCAGATGTACCAGGAGTTTGAGCAAATGTGGTTGAAACAAAAACCACAGATAAAAGAAGTAATAAAAAAATAAATTTTCTATTCATAATTTACCTAAAATTTTTATATTTTTATTCAGTGTACATACTAACACATTAGAAAATACTTTTCCATATACTTTTTATTTTACAAGTCATACCTAACTTTTAGCTACAATTAACGAGTTTTTCTGCCATTTTCCACTGAGATAATAAGTCCATGTAATTAAACAACCTAATACAAAGCCGAATAAATTGTTCCACCAAATAATAGAATAACCAAAATATTCAGGATTATCTTTAAAAATGTAAGTTACAAGAACTCTCACAGATAGAGCACAGGTAGCAACTAAAGTTGGAAATGCTGTATGGTTAGCTCCTTGAAAAACACCAAAAACAGGAACATAAATAGAAATAATAAGATTAGTGAAAGCAACGGTATTTATATGGTCTTTACAATATATTGCAGCTTGTTCACTTAATCCAAAAATTCGTATTATTTCTTGATTAAAATAGCAAACAAGGAAAGAAATCAGCATTGTCGAAAACAATGACATAGCTAAAGCCTGTTTCATTCCTTGTTTTACTCTATCCATTTTTCCAGCACCAATATTTTGACCTGCATAAGTTGCAAGTGTGGTTTGAAAAGCGTGGAATGGTAGATTAAGGAAAAGTTCAATACGCTGACCTACTGTGAAAGAAGCGGTCATTGCTTTTCCAAAACTATTTACAGCTCTTTGTATAAAAGTAAGCCCAATCGAAACAATTACCAATTGAATTGCTATAGGGAAACCCATTTTTATAGTAAGCCATGCTAAAGCCCTGTTCCAACTGAAGTCTTTAAATTTAAAACGAAAAACGGGATATTTTTTAAACATATAAATATAGGCGGCAAAGAAAGAAACAGCTTGTGAAATATTAGTTGCCCAGGCAGCACCTGCTACATCCCATTTAAAATAAGCCACGAAAAGTAAATCTAAAAATATATTTAAAACTGAAGTTATTAACAAAAAGTAAAGAGTGGCAATGCTATCGCCAATTGCTCTTAAAATTGATGAAAAAATATTGTAGCCGAACTGGAAAAACATTCCTAGCATACAAATATTAAAATATTTTAACGTAGAATCAAGAATTTCAGAAGGAACAGCAACAAAGTTAGCAAATGCAGGTTTAGAAACACCTATTCCTATTATTGTTGAAATAATACCCATTCCCAACAAAAGAAGAATACCAGTTGATGCATTAGCTCTAACTTGCTGTTCATCATTAGCTCCATAAGCCTGCGAAACAACAACACCGTTTCCTGAAGAAAAACCAGTTGCTATTGCTATAAACAGAAAAGTAAAAGTAGCTGTTGTACCTACAGCTGCTAGAGAAGCTTCTCCGCAGAAATTTCCGACTATAATTGCATCAACCGTATTGTATAATTGCTGAAGAACAAGACCAAAAAAGACTGGAAGCGTAAAACTAATTATATGCTTCCAAGGAGCCCCTTCTGTCATTGATTTTCTAATAGCCATTGAATTTTCACCAAATAAATTTTTCAAGCTATTGAAATACCACTTTTTTTATTAAAATTCAAATTTCTGTTTTAAAGTTCAATTCATAATTCAGTTACCAAATTTTTAAATCTATCAAAAATTGAAGCGTCTTAATTTGATACTATCTATTATTTCACTAAAAAAATCACATAAACAAATATCTAATCTCTAGATTAATTTCTTTTTGTAAAAATGACGAAATATCATATATGAAAAAAAGAAAATACTTTAGCTTAATGTATCTAACAGCTATACTAACAATAACTTTCTTAGCTATTTCCTCTAAAATACTTTTTGCTGAAGTTTTTCGCCCAATTCAAATTTATTTACCAGGCAATATTAGAGGCAACCTAATTACTTTCACAGAAGACCAGAAAGCTGAATCTTCTGAAGCTTTTAAAATACCCTATCTCATTAAATTTCTTTCAAAACAAAACAAAGATAAAGATTCGTTAGTTTTTGGAACAGGCAATGATTCTTCTTTTTTCAAAGCTTTTAGCTACCTAACTAAAGGGAAAACGGAACGAGAGTTAATGTATAAATGCAATCCATTAGCCCAAGCATTAAGCCCAAATGATTTGGAAGTTTTTAATGACGGACTTTTGGAATATAAATTCAAACAAAGAGTCTTTACAAATGTTGAATCTGCTGATGAATCAAATTTAATTTTTAAACGTTATTTCAAAACAAAAATTAGCAAAAGAAATATTTATTTTTTTAATTTTATATCTCCAGATTATTGCAATAAGCTTCCCTTAGAACGCTGGTCTCAAATCAAAGTTGATGACCCTGCTAGAGCGTTGAGAAAAGTTAATCCTGATTTAACTAAAGATGATTTTACGTTATCAGTGGTTTACGGTGATAAAACTTTAGTAGATGAATTATCTAACGAATTAGCAAGACTTAATGGAATTCACTTTATTGTCGAAGTTCCTCTTTACGATAACTCAACCCCTTTGTTTTCAACTCGTCATTTAGTTGAAAACGATAGAAATATTTTCAGATTTTCAGTTAAGCCAGGTCATGAGTTTTTACCAATTTTAGAGATTTATCCTAAGAATGTTGGTTATCCTAGAGTAAGTTTCAGGTCTTTCCCATTAAAACAATTTGATGATAATTCTTATAAAAACGATTTTAAAAATGCTTGGAATCAAGTTAGACAAGAATTTCACCAGCCTCTAAGACTTGTTCCTATAACAAACAGACCTTCTACTACACCCAATAGGGTAAGTTTGCAAGCTCATGCACAAATGCTGAAATATGCAACAACGTCAGAAATAGCTTTTTTGAAACTGCCCAAACAGATTAGCTTTAGAGAAAATGTTATGACTGTTGGTGATGCGATAACAAGATTTCCAAACGACAGAATAATCAAATTTAAAGCTACTGGAACACAGATAAAAAATATGTTTTTATCTATGCTTCAGGATAGTAGTATAAACGATTTTGGCTTTGCAGGCTGTCAGTTTTCTATTCTAGGAAATCAATATTGGGATTTCAAAATTTGTAATAATTCGGCTAATTCCAATAGACGTTATAATATTGCCACAACAGAATCAACAGCTAATGAATTTGCTGTAAAAAAACTTCTTGAAACTAGTTTTGTGGAAAACTATGATGGTTTAACTCTTTGGTCTGTTTGGATAAACAATTTACATAATTTCCCTGCAAAAGAAGAAAATTTCTTTAGTAATTGAGCAATATTTCAGTTTTATCTACTGCGAAACTCTGAAAGAGGCGTGGCAATCAAGTAAGGTTGGTCGTAAAAACTTGCATAAACAGTAGAAAGTTTATTAAATCTTACACAAGCTAATTCTCAATTCTCACCTCTCAACTCTCAATTCTCACCTCTAAATTCTCAATCCCTATTCCATTCTCGTAAACCCTAAAATTACATAGGCAAATCTGCCATAATCAAGGGTTCACCACGTTTTATATCACGTTTTGAAGCTTGTCCAATCAGACTTTTATAATATTTTGGAGAAATTCCGTAACCAGGTCTGATAACTCTTATATTTTCTTCGCTAAATTTTTCACCTGATTTTATATCTTTTGAAGCAAAAATACTTCGGCGAAAAGCGGTTGAAGCTTTTTCACCTTCTGTAAGCTCATAACTAGGACCTTTCATAATCTTCTTGGCATTTCTAATGTCGCTTATCATAGAAGCAAAATCATCAATACTCATACTGAATTTGCTGTCAGCACTTTCAACTCTATCTAGTTTGATATGCTTTTCAACAACGCAAGCCCCAAGAGAAACACCAACTACAGCACAAATACTCCCTTCGCTATGGTCTGATAGCCCAACAGGAAGATTAAACATCTTTTGCATATCTGGAATATTTGCCAAGTGCATATCTGCCCAATTAGCAGGGTATTCACTACAGCATTTCAACAAAACAATTTGCCTATTCCCCACAGAATAACAAGCATCAATGGCTTCTTGAATTTCTTGAACGCTTCCCATTCCACAAGAAATAATCATCTGTTTGCCTTTTGAAGCAGTATATTCAATCAAAGGAATATCGACCAATTCAAAACTAGCTATTTTATAAGCTTCAACTCCCATATCATCAAGAAAATCAACTGCATTTTTATCAAAAGGTGTCGATAAAAAATCTATATTATTAGCTTCACATTCTTCTTTTATTCTAGCCTGCCATTCATAAGGTGTTCCAGCTTCTTTATACAAATCATAAAGCTTATAACCGTCCCAAAGACCGCCTTTTATTTTAAAATACTCATTATCGCAATCTATT
>CAJOQX010000239.1 GCA_905236865.1 Candidatus Rifleibacteriota bacterium | reverse complement strand
ATTTTCATTTCAAGCATAAAACAATCTAAAATAAAGTACAACCCATAATCTGCACTACAAAAGAAAAAAGTTTGCGTTTGCCCTGGGAGAACATGGCGAACGCAAACTTTATTTTACTCTAATATGATAAGATTATATAATTTAGTTAAAGAAGTAATAAATAGGTTTAAAAGTAAAGAACATATTGATAAAATGAAATCAACAAACTAAAAAAATAATTTTGAAACAAATAAGGAAAAGATATAAAAATGGACACAAAAAATATAGGTAATATATTGAAGTTAATATTTGTTATATTGACAATTTTTTTCATTAATTATTGTGTGATGTTTTTTAATAAAGGTGGAAATGTATCTAATTTGTTTAAAAACTCTTACCAAAAATTTATAAGTCAAGTTTGTGATTTTATTGGTGAAGCTTCTTGTAAAACGAACGAAAGTTCCGATTGGCTAACTTGCAAAAAAAATACAGAATACGAAGGTAATATTTATTTTAAAACTAACGATAGTTCTTCTCTAATGTTAAAATTTTCCACAAATTCTTTTAATCGTAGTAAATCTCCTAGTCCATTCATTACTCAATGTGGCGATATAAAACTTTATTCTAATACAGAATTATCAATTAATTCATCAATTGAAGAAAAAACTCCAAATATAATAGAGTTAAAAAATGGTGAGATAACAAATTCTATAACTATAGATGGGCAAGGGAAATATATTATAAAAGTGGAAGATTTTACAATCACTTCCAAGTCAGGATTGTTTAAAGTTTTTTATGATAGTAATAAAAAAAGTGGTTCAGTTGTTGTGAAACATGGATTAGTTGAGATTTCAAAAAATGGTGATAAAAATACGGTAAAATTAACTGGTTTTTATAAAGTTGATTTTAAAAATGGTGTTTTAGAAAATATAAAACAAGCGAGTGTTATCCAATATAATTGGAGGTAGTTTTGTGTAATTTTTCTATTTTGTTTTACATTTAAGAATAAAAAGTTTTTGCCAAATTAATATTTTTAGTATAGAATATTTGACATTAAACTAGGAGACTCCTAAAATATATGTTTTTAAAAAGACAAATTTGCTTCCAGTTATTGATACTGCTCATTTTCTGTGTTGGGTGTGTACCAAATAATTTTAAATTTAAAAAGGAACTAGGTCAATCTGGTTCTGGTGAAGCTGAATTTTTGAGTCCGACCGATTTAGATTTGGATGAAAAAGGAAACCTAATTGTAGCAGATGCTGGAAATACAAGATTTCAGATAATATCTACTGATGGAAAAGTTATTGGAAAAGGTGGAGAATACGGCGTTAATAAACTGAAATTGCAGAGTATTAGCGGTATTGGAGTTGACAAAAAAGATAATGTAGTGTGGGTTTGCGATGAAAAAGGCGGAAAAGTTGTTAAATTTGATATGGATGGAACTCCGCTTATGAAAATTACAAAACACATGAAAGCACCGATGGATGTTGTTGCTGATTCCGACAATAACATATACGTAATCATGGCACGTCATCCGCACATATACAAGTATTCAGATGAGGGAAAATTTTTGAAGAAACTATGTAAGGCAGGCGAGAAGTCTGCATTAGTTTTCCCAACTTCAATTCATATCTTTGAAGATATTATCTATGTAACAGATTTTGGTGGTAAAAGAATTGTTAAGTTAGATTTAGATGGTAATTTTATCTCTGAAATAACAAATAAGGGCGAGTATGAAGAAATGAAAGGACCATCTGGTCTATATATTGATGATGTTGGAAATCTTTATGTATTAGATCTAGGTGAAGTTCCTGTTGTTATCTTATCACGTGATGGAAAACTAATATCTAGAGTTGGTACTTTTGGTAATCATGAAGGTAATTTCCTTTATCCCACTGGTGTGGTTGCGTTAAGTAAAAAAGATGTTTATGTGCTAGATAATAGCCGTAACACTATTCTTAATTTTACTAAGAAATAGAATTTTGATTTGTAAAGTGTTGAGTCATGATTAAAAGTTTAAAAGTTGCTGTAATCATGGCTTTTTTATTTTTAGCTTTAGTTGGAGGCTTTGTTTATAGTATATGGTCTTGGGTTGTGGATTCTTCTCAACCAACTATGGTAGCTAAAAATACTAATATAAATATTGCTCAAGGAGCCAACACAAAGCAGATTGCTAAAATCCTAAAAGAAAAGAAAATTATTAAAAGTTCATTGCTTTTCAGAATTTATATAAGAATTTTAGCTGTTGATCAAAGTTTAAAACCAGGATTATATACTTTTAGTGGAAATGAGAATTTAAAAGAAGTTGTTCAACTTTTATTGAATGGGAATCAAACAACTATTGCCGTAACAATACCAGAGGGCACTACTATTAATAAAGTGGCGGAAATATTACAAGATGCTTCAATCTGTAAAGCTACTGATTTTATAGAATCTGTTTCTAATCCTGCTTTATTGGGTAAAATTTTTTCTGATTGGCAGTTGATTCCGCAACCAGAAGGTTTGATTTTCCCTGACACATATTATTTCGCAAAAGATTCAACATCAGACAAAGTTGCGGAAAGAATGTTAAAATTAATGAAACATCAGATTGATAGAATATTTCCTGCTACTTTACCTAACGGTCTAAGTCAATATGAAGGCTGTATACTGGCATCAATAGTTGAAAAAGAGGCAGTTTTAGACAAAGATAGACCAGTAATTGCTTCGGTTTTTTATAATAGGCTTAATAAAAAAATGAAGTTGGAATCATGTGCTACTGTTTTATATGCTCTTGGGATTCATAAACAAAGATTGCTTTTAGATGACTTGAAAGTTGATTCACCTTACAATACTTATTTAAAATATGGTTTACCTCCAACACCAATATCTAACTTTGGAATTGCATCAATGAATGCGGTCGCTAATCCTGCAAATACAGATTATTTGTTTTTTGTTGTTAATGGTCACGATGGAGGGCATAATTTTTCTAAAACAGTGACAGAGCATAATAAAAATAAGAAAGAATACTTTGATTTAAGAGATAGGAGATAAGGGAGAAGGGAGAAGGGAGAAGAGAGAAGGGAGAAGAGAGAAGAGAGAAGAGAGAAGGAAAAAGGAAAAAGGAAAAAGGGAAAAGAGATAAGGGGTAAAGGGAAAGAAGAAAGATGAAAGTTGAAAGATAAAAGATGAGAAAGAATAAATATATAATACTATTTATAATCGTTTATGTTATGCTGTTTAGCTCTAATATAGCTTGTGCATCAAACAGAATAGTATCTTTAATTCCGTCTAGCACAGAGTTAATATGTGCTGTAGGTTTTGGTGGTGAAATAGTTGCTGTTTCAAATTACTGTAATTATCCTATTGAACTAACAAAAAGCCTTCCTAAAATTGGAGACCAAAACCTAAATGTCGAAAAAATCTTATCTTTAAAACCTAGTATTCTTATAGATACTAACGGTATTCATAGTAGATACAAAGATATTTTCAAAAAATTAAATCTGTATTATGTGAATATAGATGTAAAAACACAAGACGACATTCCTAAAGCTGCTTTAAAAATTGCTTTTTTGCTTGGAAACGAAAACAATGCAAAAGCTTTTATTGAAAATTGGAATAATGAATTGTCCAAATTACCTAGTATTCAAAATAATAAAAAAGTATATGTAGAAATTTGGAATAACCCTATACAAGCTGTTGGTGGAAACAACAACATAGATAGCATTATAAAAAAAGCTGGTGGAATTAATGTTTTTGAGAAGCAAAATGACTATCCTATAGTAAATTCTGAAATGATTATATTGCTGAATCCTGATATAATATTATTGGCTTATCCTGAAACGGATATTGATTCTGTAAAGAATAGACCTGGCTGGAAAAATATTAAAGCTGTAAAAAACAATAACATATTCGCTATCAATCAAGATACAATAGTTAGACCTTCACCTCGTAATCTTGATGCTATAAAAACAATAAATGAAATTATTAATAGGGTAAATATGAATGAAAAATAAAAAAATGCAATTACTACGATTAAAAAAAGATGATTTTAGGATTGCCACACCTCTTTCAGAGGTTTGCAATGGCGACTTAGAAATAATAAAATTTTATTTTAATAAAATATTGTTGTTTACTTTTGTTATGCTTCTCGTTTCTTCTACTATTTATGCAGAAAATAATTCTTCAAATATGTGGGCTACTTTAGAAACAGCTTCTGGGACTTCTGTTTTCACAATAAACTTACCAATAGATGGTTGTTTGAATATTATAACTGAAATAAATGGTAAGAATAAGACAGAAAGGCTTTGGGGACCTAGATTTATGAAAAAAGGAACTTATAAACTTAGTTTTCCACAAAGTAGATTAACGAATAAAAAAGGAACGATAGAGTTATTTAACGTCAAATTAACTCCGTTTAAAGAAACAGGAAGCCGCGGAAAGGGAGAAAGACAATTTGATAACCCAAATGGCATAGATTACGATATTTCTAGAAAAGAAATTCTTATTGCAGATACTGGTAACGACCGTATTGTTCGTTTAGGAAAAGATGGAAGATTTATAGCAAAACATGGCGGTTTCGGATTAGCTGGTAGTAAAAAAAGCGAAGATGGTGAGGACAGTTTGAATAATCCTTATGATGTTGCAGCAGGAGGTTTTTCTAATTTTTATATATCAGATAGCGGTAACGATAGGGTAGCTATTTACGATTCATATAAAAGCTATCGTGGAAATCTTTTCCCTAAAAAGAACGATAGACGAAATAGATTAAACAAACCTAAAGGTATAGTTACAGATTATGAAAACAATATATGGGTTGTAGATGGGCGTTCTGATACTGTTGTTAAACTTTCACCCAATAGTACTAAATTGCTTGAAATCGGGGGTTTTGGATATTCAGAAAAACAGTTGAAAAATCCAACACAAATAGATATTGCTGTTGATGGTTCTGTTTTTGTTGCTGATAGAGGAAAATCAAGAATTGCGGTTTTTGACCGTTTAGGTTCGTATAAATATGAAATAAAAGATAATCTAAAAACTCCGACAGGGGTAGCGGTTGATAATGATGGATTATTACTTATTTGTGATGACACATCTAACGAATTAAGTCTTTATACTCCAAAAGGAAACCGATTACTTGTAATTAATGAAGCCTCTAATGGTTCTTGTTTTAAAAAACCTTCAGATGTGGTATTATGTGATGATACCGTTTTTTTACTAGATAGTGGAAACCATAGAATAATACATATAAAAAGAGAAAAAGACGGTTATGTAGCTTCTTGGCAAGGTCCTGTGGCTATTGTAGAACAATAAAATAAAAAAATAGGAGCAAAACATTGATAAGCAAACGAATCAACTACTTTTTATGCTTGTTGCTTATAGCTTCAGTTGCTTTATTTACTACTGGGTGCAAAAGCAAAAAGTCAAAAAGTTCTAAAAATACAAGTTCAAATAAAACATTAAAACTTTCAGATAATATAAGAAATATTCCCTTAGATAGTTTGATTCCAAAAACAACTGCAATTACAGGAAAAGGGGAAAAAGAAATATCTGAAAAAATACATAATGATTATATGTATGGCACTCTTGCAGGGCAATATGGCAAATTAGACGTGTGTGAGAAGTATATGGTAAAAGTTCTCAAAAAAGAGCCAACTTTTGTTGAAGCCCATCACAATCTAGGTTTATGTTATTATAAACAAGGTAGAATTGATGAAGCTGTTAAAGAGTGGAAGAGAACTTTAGAATTAAATCCTAATTATGCTGAAGCTTATTACAATCTAGCAATCTTTTTAATGGATATGAAGCGCGATGATGAATCATTGGAACTTTTGAATAGATGTGTAAAATATGATCCGTTCCACTTAAAAGCTAGATTTGCTCTTGGAACTATTTATAAAAACAAAGGGTTGAATAAACAGGCTATAATGCATTTCAAGGCTTATGAAAGTAAAGATAAAGGAGATGTTAGGGTGCTGACAGCTCTTGGAGAACTATATTTGCTTGAAGGACAAGATGATGCTTCTCTTAAAGCATTTGAATCTGTTTCTAGAATAGACCCAAAAAATGGAAAAGTTTTTTATCAGCTTGGAGTTGCTTATCATAAAAAAGGTTTGTTGGATAATGCAATTGTAAATTATCAACGAGCTTCTGAATTAATGCCTAATAATGCCGATTCTTATATCAATTTAGGTGATGTTTATGCTATAAAAGGTGAATTTCAATCTGCTTTAGCTTCTTATAATGCTGCTTTAGCTATAGATCCATCTAATAGTTATGCTATAAGAAAAGTTAAGAATGTTGAGGCTAAACTACTAAAAAATGAATGATACATTTGATTTTGATAACAGTATAATTAGAAAAAATTCATCAAAAGATAAAGTTAAGTTTGCCATTCTAGGAAATAGGCTTGGAATGACGCATGAGAATGCAAAGCTTTTAATGAAAGATTTGACTAAAGAAACTGCTAAAACCTTTTTTCTTCCAGAAATTGATGTTAATTCTGATATAGACTTTTCAGGTCGAGAATTTGATTTTGTTTTTACAATAAGTAAGCAAGACATACCAGACAACAAAATATGAAAAACATCATAAATCAATTATCCCACTGGGATTTGCTAGAAATAGAAAAGCCAGCTCGCTATCTTGGCGGTGAAGCTAATCAGGCTAAAATAAAAGATAATCCAAAACTTAGAGTTTGTTTGATTTTCCCTGACCTTTATGAGCTTGGGATGTCGAATCAAGCAATTAAGATTTTCTACGAATTAATCAATAATCGTGATGATATTATGGCTGAAAGGTGCTTTGCTCCATGGCCTGATTTTGCTGATTTATTGCAAAAAAAGAATCTACCACTATATTCGTTAGAAACAGGAACGCCGTTAAATGAATTTGACGCTCTTTATATTACGCTTCCTTATGAAATGACTTTTACAAATGTTCTTTATATTCTTGATTTGGGAAAAGTTCCATTAACCTGGAAAGAACGAAACAAAGGACCTATAGTTATTGCTGGTGGTCCCTCTGCTTCTAATCCAATGCCTGTTTCTAAATTTATGGATGGTATTTTTATCGGTGATGGTGAAGAAGCCATATTAGAAATGTGCGATACAATCATGAAGGCAAAAGAAGCTGGAGCAGATATTTCAGAAACTAGAAAAGCTTTATGTAATATTTCTGGAATGTATGTCCCTGAATTTCCTTCGAAAACTGTAAAACGCAGAGTTTTCAAAGACTTTTCTAATTCTGCACCTCCCTTACATCCTGTTATTCCTAATGTTCAGGCAACTCATAATAGAGCCGCCATAGAAATATTTAGAGGTTGTATTAGAGGTTGCCGTTTCTGCAACGCAGGTTTCTATTATCGCCCAAAACGTGAACGTCCAGTAGAAAACATTGTTAAGTATTCTTGCGAAATGCTTAAAAATACAGGCGAAGAAACATTAGGTCTGCTTTCTTTGTCTACTTCAGATTATTCTAAGTTTGAAGAGCTGGTTAAAGGCTTGCAAGCTTCAAAACTTTATCCAGAGCAAACTATTTCCATTCCTTCGCTTAGAATGAATGATAATACAATAAAGCTGCTAGACGAAACACCTCAAATTAGAAAGGGTGGTTTGACTTTTGCTCCAGAAGCTGGAACACAGAGATTAAGAGATGTAATAAACAAGAATATTACAGAAGACGACATAATTAATGTAATGAAGACTACTGGCGATTCTGAATATCGTACAGTCAAACTTTACTTTATGATGGGGTTGCCTTTTGAAAAAGACGAAGATATTGAAGGCTTGGTAGCTCTTGTTAAACGCCTTGAAGCAATTGGAAAAACTACTAAGCCAAAAAAGCAGATTTCTATTAGTCTTTCTGGTTTTATTCCAAAACCTTATACGCCTTTCCAATGGGCGGCCCAGAACTCTATCGAAGATTTGAAACGAAAGAGAATTATGGTCTGCAAAGGCTTGGAAGGAAGTTCAACAAAAATTTCTTGGCGTGAAGAATATTTGTGTTTACTTGAGGCTGTTCTAGCTAGAGGCGATGAAAACATAAGTGACTTGATTCTTGCCGCTTATAAAAATGGTTGCAAGTTAGATGCCTGGTTTGAGCATTTTTATAAAGAGGGTTGGGAAAAGGCATTTGAACAGACTGGTATTAAAGCGGCTGATTATACTAGAGAACGCAAAATATCAGAAGTCTTACCTTGGGATTTTATTGACTTCCAGACTCCAAGAGCATTTTTTGAAAAAGAATATAGACTTGCCGCTCAAATTGCTGGAGAAGAATTAGAATGAGTATTCAAATAACTGAAAATATAGAAAATCCAGAAGAAATAAAAGCAAAGATAATCTATACAAAGACTCTGCAAGCTAGATATGTTGCTCATCTTGATAATATCGATGTAATGTGCAAAGCTTTGAGACGAATACAGTTACCTTACGCTGTAACTCAAGGCTGTCACCCACGTCCAAAACTTTCTTTTGCTTCGCCTCTACCTCTCGGTCATGCAAGTTATTGTGAATATTTTGTTGTAACTCTTACTGAACCTATAAATCCAGAATGGCTAAAAGAACGACTAACAAAAGAATTGCCAAATGGTATGGAAGTTCTAGAAGTTATAACTCCATATCACGACAAAAGAACAAAAAACAAAGGAGATTGTGTAAAATATAGACTAATATTCGATAACGAAGATGTATGTTTTAAAGCTTTTGATTTTTTGAATAATCCAGAAACAGAATTTGAAATAGAAAGCAAAGGTAGAATGAGACAATATAAAATTGGTTCTGCCGTAAAAAAATCTGAAATGAGACACGAAGGGAAGAATTACCTTATTGTTGCGGATTTTATGCAAGGTGTCGCTGAGGTTCCTTCTGTATCAAAGATAATAACTGCACTCTCCAAATTTTTAGGAGATAACAAAGAAAGCCTAAAACTAATAGAACGTCTTTCTATACAGGCTTTATAACAATTAGGAGTTTTTGTTTTGAGTAGAAAAATTTTAGTTAATATAGGTCCTTACGAATCTAGGGCTGCAATAATAGAAGATGGTAGGCTTTGTGAGCTTCTTTACGAAGTTCCTGATGATGAAAAAATAGTAGGTTGCATAATAAAGGGTAGGGTAGCAAATGTTGTTCCTGGCACTCAAAGTGCCTTTGTTGATATAGGTATACACAAAGATGCTTTTCTTACCTTAAATGGCGTTGAAGAAATGAACAATTCTGACGCTCAAGATATTTTCAGAAGCCCTATTCAGGATGTTTTAAAAGTAGGACAAGATGTTATTTTGCAAATATTAAAAGAGCCTACAGCTCAAAAAGGGCCTAGATCTACTATGGCAATTTCTTTTCCTGGTAGATATTTGGTTTTTATGCCAACTCAAGCTAGCATTGGCGTATCTCGCAGAATCAGCCAAGAAAAAGAAAGAGACAGGCTTAGAGCCATTGGAGCTAGAATAGCACCAAAAGGAACAGGCATAGTTTTTAGAACAGCTTCAGAAGGTTTAGAAGAATCAGCTTTAAAAGCAGATTTAGCTTTATTGATAAAAATGTGGAACAAAGTAGAGAAAAAAATGCACAAAGTTCCACCCAAAACTATTCTTCACCGTGATATGCCACTTCCGTTAAAAGTTGCTAGAGACTATTTTGATGATGAAATAGACGAAATGATTGTAGATAATGAAGAAGCCTACAAATCAATTATAGAAGATTGTGAATTTCTTACACCCCTTCAAAGAGCTAGTCTAGAGCTTTATAAAGAAAAAACGCCACTTTTTGAAAAATACGGAATTGAAAGCGAAATAGACAAAGCGATGTCTAGAAAAGTTTGGCTCAATTCTGGTAGCTACTTGTTTTTTGACAAAACAGAAGCAATGTATTGTATTGATGTAAACTCTGGTCGATTTTCTGGCGGTTCTGATTTAGAAGAAACTGTTTTCAAAGTCAATATGGAAGCGGCAAAGGAAATTGCTAAACAGGTTAGACTTCGCAATTTGTCTGGAATGATAATTATTGACTTTATTGATATGGAAACCCCTGCCCATAGAAGTCAAGTTTTGAAATGTTTGAAAGATGGTTTTAAAGGTGATAAAAACAAACCTAATATTCTTGATTTTTCTGAATTAGGTCTAGTTCAGATGACTAGAAGAAGAACTTCCGCTAGTCTTGATGAAATAAGAAAAGAAGTATGCCCTTGCTGTCAAGGGGCTGGCAAAGTATTTTCTAATCAGACTATGGCAAATGTTATTAAAACAAACATTCTTGAAGAAGCCAAGAGATATCAGACTAACAAACTTGTTGTTTATGCTCATCGATGTGTTTTAGATGTAATCAGAGGCCACAAAGACGAAAAGCTAAAAGAACTTTCTGAAAAGTGTAATCGTGAGATTATATTAAGAGAAACCGATAGCTTTGAAACAGAATATTTCAAAATAGAGCCAATTCTTGGTGAAACTGACCCTATTGGCAAAGAAAAAGAACAAATAAAAAATGAAATTCTCTTTAAACCAGGCTGGAACGATAATAGATACCGTGAAGAAAATTTGGAGGGTTAAGCGATTTAATGAATAATAAAAACTATGTTCTAACAACAGTGTTTTTTCTTTTGTTATGCACTAGTTCTTTATTTGCTGTAGAAATAAAATACAATTTTTCTAAAGGTGCTGTTTATTCGTATAATTATTCTAGACAGGACAGCTCTACCGTAAATGCTCCTGTAATTGGTAAAAAAAGCAACTCAAATAGCCAATCGTTAGATTTTATTATCAAATCAGTTGGTTTTCGAGATAATGCGTTTATATTAGATATCGGTAATCGAGAAGCTACTTATAGAAGATATATATCATCTAATGGCGATATAATCGGTTCGCCTGCAGAAGATAGAGATACTTTCCCTTTTTTCTTTATTTTTCCTGATGTAGATTGGAATGTTGGAAAGACTTTCACTAAAACGACAGAAGTTTCTACTTTTGGTAAAATAGTTCCCGTAGTTTGGAATTTTACTCTCACAGGTATTGATTCAACAAGAAATCTTGCTGATATTGGTTTTGAGGCAAAATTTAAGATAGCTAACGATGATAGATTATATTCAAAGACGATGACTTTAAGTGGAAAGTTAATTTTTAATCTGTCGGAAGGCGTTATACATCAAGCAACTTGGAAATCTAACTATGGAGCAAAACAAATTTGCAAGGAGAGGACAATAACTAGAGACCTTTGGAGTTTTGAAAAACAGTCAACGCATATTTTGAGAATGACAGGAGTTGAAAGATGAGAAAATATTGTCTTCTGATATGTTTCGTTTTGCTTTGTTCAATTTCTTATTCACAAGAAATTGATTCTTATGACATTATTACTCCTCTTAAACTTTGGCTATTGAACAATGAAGCAAAAGCTATGTCTGAACTTGGTTGCGATGGTATGATTATTTCAAAAAATTCAACTCCTTTATCTATATTGCCCAAAATTCCTTTTACAGAAAAAAAAGCGGAAGAAGAATTGTGGACAATGCATAGAAAGCTTTATTCTTTCCTTAATGATACTCAAAAAATTTATGATTTATCTAAAAGATATGCAAATGGTAAATTTGCTGTAGCTATAAAACAAGCTAGACCTGAAGTTTGGGGCTATTCTCCTTTTGTTTTTACTGGTTTTGGTTTGCCTAAGATAATATCTACTGAAACTAGAAAGAATTTCTTAAAGTCATTAGCTGTTGTAATAGGGTTAGACATAAAAAGAGATGCTGATTTATCAGCAAGATTAAGGGAATTAATTCGCTCTTTGAAAGATGAGGAATATAGGTTTTTAAGAGAATATATGTCTATGTTTAAAGCTTTATATCCATCTGAAAAAAGTGTTGCTCAGTTAGAAGCCTTTTTAAATCAAGGTCCTAAAAAGCCTTTCGGAAATGGTTTGTCGGAAGTTGTAGATGCCGTTAAAGATGCTTTTTCAGAATCAGAGTCTGAGTTAGATACGAGTGAAGATTCATTGGAAGAACTTGATTCTTTAGCTGATTCAGAAACAGAAACAAAACAGAAAGAAGTTGAGCAGATGGAAGCACCAGACCCAGATGCGGCGAATATGTATGATATTTGGTAATCAAAAAAGGAGTTATTTATATGGCAATTGATTTTTATCGAGAATTACGTGACGCATACAATAGTGGTAAATCCTTCGTTTTATGTACAATCATAGATGTAAAAGGCTCTAGTCCTGGCAAAGTTGGTCAGAAAATGATTGTTTATAGAGATGGCTCTACTGTTGGAACTATTGGCGGTGGAATAAACGAAGCTAGAACTATAGGTAAATGCAAAGATATGTTCGCTTTTGGCGGTTCTATGGTTATAGATTATGATTTGAGTTCCACTAACGTAGAAGATAAAGAACCTGTTTGTGGTGGGGAATTTAAAGTTCTTTTGGAATTTCAATCTAGTGCTCCTAGACTTTGTATATTTGGAGCA
Source organism: Candidatus Rifleibacteriota bacterium (assembly GCA_905236865.1). Classification (GTDB taxonomy): domain Bacteria; phylum Muiribacteriota; class Ozemobacteria; order Ozemobacterales; family Ozemobacteraceae; genus RUG334. The sequence goes on along the minus strand of CAJOQX010000239.1, from coordinate 1,353 downwards.
GGTCACATAGGGGAAAGATTGGCAAAAATAGCGGCGTTAACTGGTTATTCTGTTACCTTAGCAGATGAACGCCCTGAATATGCTGACCCAAATAAGTTTCCTAACAATATTTCAATTATATGTGACCCTTATGAAGAAGCTGTTAAAAAGGCAAATATTAACGAAGATACTTTTGTAGTAGTTTGCACTCCAGGTCACATCAACGATGCACAAGCTATTGAAGCGGTTCTTCCTTATAAGCCTCAATATTTAGGGCTTGTTGGATCAGGCAAAAAACGTATGCAGTTTATGGCTAATCTAAAGGAAAAAGGCTTCGACCCTCAACAATGTGAAGATATATTTATGCCTATAGGTATGTCTTTTGGTAGTACAACACCAGAAGAAATAGTTATTGAAATAATGGCTCAAATCATTGCTTTCAGAAACGGAAAAATAGTTAAGTATAGCCGACAAAAATAACTACTGAACTTCTGTGACTGTCAAGACTTTGTTATTTACAACGAAACTTACTTCGTAATCAGCAAAAGATAGAGTATAAACCTGATTAGACTCTTCTTTGTAAGCAGGTCTTGGATCTTGTTCTAAAACTTCAACAAGATTTTGCTGTTTGTTTGTTTTGATTTTATCTAATAGTTCTTGGGGAAATTCTACTTTAAGTTTTCTTTCCCATTCTGCTTTTGCGAAGCTACAACTAGCTTGCGGCTTCGCATCAGTATACGGAATATATGGTTTAATATCAAAAATAGGAGTTCTGTTCATCAAATCAGCACCTTTTACATAAATAACAGGTCCTAATTTTGTATCTAACTCTATCTTATTTAATTCAACACAAGAAAGTCCAATAGAATTTGGTCTAAATGGGCTTCTTGTGGCAAAAACTCCAATACGTTCATCACCACCTAGTCTTGGTGGTCTTACTGTTGGAAAACATTCGTTTTCTATATTTTCAGAAAATAGCCAGATTAGCCAAATATGAGTGAATTTCTCTAATCCTCTTATAGCATTTATATCTCTATATTCTTTTTCAAATATTATTTTGCCTAATAAATTAGGAACAACCCCACTTTGGCGAGGTATTCCAAATTTTTCTTTAAAATCTGTTTCTATATAAGCTATTGGTTTAATCGTGAATTTCATGATTTATAGTAAATTATATATTTGTGAGCCTAGAGTGAATACAAAGATTAAATGCAAATAGTCAATATTTAAGACCGTTATCGAGAGTAATTTTATAATAAAAAAGACCTGAATAATAAGTTATTCAGGTCTTTCTTTGATACAAACTTACTTGCTTATTGCAGATTTCAATTTGCTACGAAGTGCTTCAAATTCATCTTTTGAACTAGCAGGTAT
>CAJOQX010000238.1 GCA_905236865.1 Candidatus Rifleibacteriota bacterium | reverse complement strand
CATATAATCATGAACAGCACCAGCAAAAATACAGCCTAAAACTATCCAGAAATAAACAATAGGACCAAAAATTGCTCCAAATAATGCACCAAAAATAGGACCTGTTCCAGCAATATTAAGAAACTGAATTAAATAAACTTTCCATAAGGGCATTGGAATATAATCAACACCATCGTTTATTGCGTAAGCAGGGGTTTGTCTATCATCTGGACCAAAATTCTTCTCAACATAGGAACCATAATAATAGTATCCAAGGATTAAAAATATTACACTTAGTATAAATGAAATCATAAATTCACTTCAAAGACTATAATTTTTCAGAGCTATATAGTAAACCTAATTAAATCAGTTATCAAGTAGAAATTTAAAAACCGAGGCTAAAGCCTCATAGTGGTGGTGGGTGGTTGGTGATGTCAGGGCAAAAACAAACTTTTTTATAAGTAAGGGTTTGTAAAATAACTTATATTGTGCTAAATTCTAAAAAAACAATAAGGAGCAATCAATGAAAAAAATATCTTTACATTTCTTGCTTATGCTATTTTTATTTGTTTCTATAAGCAGTTCACTATTCGCTGAATCTCTGTCGGCAACTGTTAATGAAATTAAGTCTAACCCAGCAATTTATAATAACAAAGAAGTTACTGTTTCTGGCTTTTTCTCTATTTGGAAAAATGCTCCAGGTGCACCTCCTATAAGTCGTTCTGATTGGGTTATTTGTGATGGCAATAAGAATGGGCTTTACTGTGTTGGAACAATGCCTTCAGATGAAGAAACTGGTGAATTGCAACCTTATTGGAAGCCTATAGATGTTACTGGTATTGTAATGATAAAAGATGATGAACCTTTCATCAAAGTAAATCAAACCAAAGTTTCTCAAAATAAAATTGAAAAAATGGTAACAATTAGAAAAATCATTCTCAATCAGATAGAAATGAAAGGTGAATGTGTAGGAGTTACAGGAGTTCTTGCAAAAGGTTACGGAATGAAAGGCGAAAGAATGTATTTGATTGCCGATCCAACAGGAGCTATTAGAATTAGTAGGACTGCAAAGCTTTATCCAAAAGGAACAATACTTCATATCAAAGGAATTGTTTCTGCTGATGAATATGGAATACCAATGATTGATAATGTAGAAGTAATTTCTGCAAAAGTTGACTAAAAACACAAAAAGGCTTGGAGTTATTCCAAGCCTTTTTTTTACTTTATCTTACCTTTGAAACCATAGCCAATCTAAAACCTGTGCTATTAAAACCATAATCTGGTGCATTGCTATTTCTACAAGCTGAACGGCACATACTAGCTAGATTTTCCCAACTACCGCCTCTTAAAACCCTTTTTAAAATGTTACAAAAACCTATAGGGTCTGTTACTGTCATCAGTGGATTAGGGTATTTATCATACATATCGTAACACCATTCCCAAACATTTCCGTGCATATCGTAAATGCCCCAAGCATTGGGTTTCTTTTGCCCAACAGGATGAGTTTTGTTTCCTGAATTTCTATAATACCATGCTACTTCATCTAAATTATTGCAATACATTTCTGATGTTAGGTCTGTTCCGTTGTTTAAAGCAGTAATTGTGCCAGCTCTACAAGCATATTCCCATTGCGACTCGGTGGGAAGATCAAATTTATAACCTTTGGGTAAATCATTTTGGTATTTGGCATTTATTTTGACTAAAAACGCCCTAGCTTCATTCCAGCTAACACAATCTACTGGATTAGATTCACCTTTAAAACAGGAAGGATTTGTTCCCATAATTGATTCATACTGCTTTTGGGTAACTGGAAACTTACCAATATAGAAAGGCTTAGATAAAATAACGCTATGAAGAACTTCGTCACGGTTTCTGCCTAGCTCGCCACCGTCAGCTATTCCATAAAATCCAGATGGAGCAATGCTTCCCATAGCAAAACCACCTGGAGGACATTCTACAAAATCCATAAATTCTCGAATAGAGAAAATGTTATTGTTCATACTTTACCACTTTTTATATACGCCATCGCAAGAGACCATATAGACACCGAAGCGATTCTTTTTTATTTATCTGTCTTTTTATGCTGTTTATATACTTTTAAATTATATGGTATTTTAGCAATTTTAAGAAATATAAACAACTTTTTTCTTCTTTTTTTACCTTGAACACTTAGATGAATGTAATTGAAATAATTACAAAAAAATTATATCTTTTTAAATATAATTAGGGGAACAATATGTTAAATGATAATCAAAATAAAACCAATGCTTTAGTTAGAACAGTTCAAAATAATAAATCTTTGAACAATACTAAAACAAAAGAAAACTTACCTAAATTCAATAAATCAGAAGAAAGCAAAAATAAACAATTAGATAAATTCGTTGCAGAAGATAATATCCCTCGAACTTATGAAGAAAAAAGAGGTTTTCCCAATCAAAGAATAAATAAAACATCAAATAAAGGTTCTTTCATTCCTGATTATAAAGGCAGAGTAAGATTTAAAAATAGAAATAGTATAATGGATACTGGTGGTTTAATTATTATATTCAGTTTTTGGTATATATGTTTTGGTGGTTTTGAATTTAAAGGTTATACTCCTTTTATTTTAATTATAGTCGGTCTTTATTGCGTTTTTGGAATTAAAGCCTACACAATTGTTGATTATAGCTTAAAAAAAATATATAAAGAAATAGATTTTATTTTATTTAAAATAAAAAAAGGAAAATCAATTTCTTTTAGCGATTTAATTGAAGTGGGCGTTAGCTATATAAAAAAATATGAAGATATTAATTATGATGGTAATATTAGAAAGGAATTGGTAGTTAATTCACAAATACTATTTCTTTTGACGAATAATAAGATTTACAAATTTGATGTTTTTTTATCTTTTGACGCTAGTAAAAAAGTAAGAGATGTTGATAAAGAAAACTTAGCTAAAAATTTAGCAAATTCTTTAAATATTGATTATGTAGATAATCCTAAACAATCTGAATTAACAATTGATAAAAAAAATATAACAAATAAACAATTTCTTTTTTATAATCCAAGTGAAAAAGAATTAGAACGTAGATACAACCTGATAAAAACAGCTCATATTATTCGCTATGCTTTTTTGGCTATAGTTACTATGATAGTAGGAATTGTCGTTTATAGGTATTATTTGCAATAGTATTATAATTTGGAAAAATTTAAGTTAGCTTCTTTTTTATATCTTATATTAAAATACAGACTTTAACAGTAAGAATCTAATAATTAGATTTGTTACCATTCCCATTGCCACATCATCAGCTACAATTCCTTTTCCACCTTTAAAAGTTTGGAAAATAGAAATGGGGAATGGTTTAAACCAATCAAAAATTACGAAGAATACAAATGCAAATATTATTACTGTTAAGTTTGCATCCCAAAGTCCAAATAATGCAACCCACATACCTGCTGTTTCGTCTATAACTATTTCAACAGGATCTTTTGTGTCATCTATGTCTTCCATTGCTTGAGAAATGACTACCGCAAAATAAATAAAAGCTAATAGTAGTATTCCCTGAATCCACAAATCTAGTTCTCTGGTTAGCAAGAAAAGAACTATTCCAGGAAGACTTCCCCATGTTTCGGGGAATTTTTTTATGTAACCAATATAGAAGCAAGAACCCAACATTCTTACTAATCTTTTGGCTTCTGGTCTATTTTTCCATGAATGATTTATTTTTTCTAAAGTAGTCATAGCCTGAATAAATTGTTGCTATTGCGGCGATTGTCATAAGAACATATATAACATAGCCGTAATAGGCATTAAATTGTGTTAGATAATTGGTGAGATTTTTAGTTTCTAGAACAATACGAATCGAGATAAAACAAAGAGCTGTTATTATTGCGGTCAGCTGAGTAACTGTCTTGAATTTACCAGCTTTAGAAGCAGCAATCACAATGCCTTGTTCTACACATATTAATCTTAAACCTGTAACAGCAAACTCTCTTGCAATAATTATTACAGCAACCCAAGCCGAAGTATAGGTTATTGGTTGATAAGCAACCATTACCACTAGTGCGGCAGAAACTAACAGTTTGTCAGCAATTGGATCTATGAATTTTCCAAATGTTGTCACCATATTATACCGTCTAGCAAGGTAACCATCGTAATAATCAGTAATAGCAGCGATTATAAAAATAAGTGTCGCAATGATTTTTCCCCAATCTTCTGTTAAAGGAGTATTTGGGGCTTGCCACATAAAAGCAATCATAAATAGCGGTATGGCTATTACCCTCGCTATTGTCAGTTTAGTTGCTAAGTTCATTTTATATGTTTAAAAATCCCCCTGTCAGCAGAGCGACATCCCCTTCTAAGAGGTTACAAGGTAGCTTTGAAGTCATAAGCATCGGCATCGTTAATTGTTACTTTTACAATGTCGCCAGGCTTACATCCTTTTGCATTCTCTATAGTAGTAGTGTTATCTACTTCATAAGCATCGTAAGGAGTCCTTCCAACAGCTACCCCTTTAGTTGATACCGAATCTATTATAACACTAATTTCTTTTCCTATCAGCTTTTTATTTCTTTCTTCTATAATTAGCTGTTGAAGCGTCATAAGTTGGTCTAATCTTGCCTGTTTGGTTGTTTCTCTAACTTTTGGAGTCATAGAATAAGCAGGCGTATTTTCTTCAGGGGAATACATAAAAGAGCCAACACGGTCTAATGGATATTCTTCTATGAAATTGATAAGCTTATCGAAGTCACGTTTTGTTTCACCAGGAAAACCTACGATGAAAGTGGTTCTAATTATTCCTTCTGGATAATTTGCACGAATATGTTTAATCAAACTTATTATATGCTCTGGCGTAGTGTGACGGTTCATTGCTTTAACTAGCTTTGCAGAAATGTGTTGGAAAGGAATGTCGAAGTATGGTAAGACTTTATTTATGGTGAATATTTCATCTATAAGTTTTGGAGTAAGTCCTCTTGGGTGCATATAGTGAAGCCTTATCCATTCAACACCATTTATTGAAGAAATTTTTTTCAACAATGATGGAAGTCGGCAAATACCGTCTTTGTCTGTTCCGTATCTTGTAATATCTTGTGCAACAACTGATATTTCTTTTGCACCAGAAGCTACAAGGCTTTCGCAATCTTTTACAATATCCGCTTCCTTTAATGAGTAGTAAGGTCCTCTAATGTAAGGGATAGCACAATAAGCACAGCGATTGTTGCAACCTTCGCCTATTTTTAAAATCCCGATGTGTTTTGGATTAAAGAAACGACTTGAGCTTGAAAAATCAGGAGTTTTATAGCTTTCGCCAGCTAGTTTGCATAGTTTTGTAACATCTTTAGGAGTAAGAAAATCAAAAAGATAGTCTATTTCTGGAATTTCTTTTTCTATTTCTTTGTGGTAACGCTTTATTAAGCAACCAAAGACAGCTAATTTAATTTTTGGATGTTTTTCTTTTATAGAAATACATTCCATTATGTTTCTTAGTGATTCTTCTTTTGCATCGTTGATAAAGCCACAAGTGTTAATGAGAATTAAGTCTGATTTTTCAGGTTTAGAAGCCCATTCCCAACCTGTAGCTTTAAATTGATTAGCCAAATGCTCTGAATCGGCTGTGTTTTTGGAACAACCTAAGGATATTATATGAAATTTCATGGTTTTCGATTTTTTCTATTATTTGTTACTTTTTGCTTAACTTAGAGAAAAGAGATAAGGAATAAGGGATAAGGAAATTGTTTAGTTTATTAAACTAACAGACTTTTTCTATTTATCGTTAGTTTGATTTACTAAACTATTTTCCCTCTTATAATTCCAAATTCCTCATTCTTAATTCTTAATTCCTAATTCTTAATTCTTAATTCTTAATTAGTCTCCTTTAGAGCGTTCGATATGAATGATAGAACGTTGAGCGTCTTTAGCAAGAGGACCTGTTGGGTCTAGTTCTATAACCTTGTTATATTCTTCACTTGCTCTGTCAAACATATTCTTAACTCTATAGATACTTGCGAGTCTGAAGTGAGCTTCTATGTAATTTGGATCAAGCTGAATAGCTTTGCGGTATTCCTGCATAGCTTCATTTTTCATATTTACATCATAGTTTTCATTATAAGCTTCACCTAATTCATAGTGTGCTCTAGCATTGTTTTCGTCAATCTTCAAGGCTCTCTTACACATAGTAATAGCTTGGTCATACATGTGTTTACCACTGATAGACTGTTTGCTATAAACGTATTTAAGACCCCAATATGGCCATAGATTCTTAGGTTCGATAGCACTTGCAGCCTTAAATCTATCAATAGCTTTTTCTTGTTCTTCTTCAGTAGGAGTAAAGCCACTTCCAAGAGTTAAGAAAGCATATCCTAATGCGAAATTGAGCATTGCGTCTTGTGGATTTGCTTCAACACGTGCAATGTAGTCTCTAAGAACTTCAATAAGTAGATGTTCACGGTCTTGGGCTTTTGCAAGCATTTCTTTACTAACATCGATAGATTTCATGTAGTATTCGCCATTTGCATGGTCAAGTTCTGTCAACTGACGCAATTCAGAAAGAGCTTCCTGGTATCTTTGCATTGACTGATATAGATCAGCTAACTTTTTGTGAACATAAGTATTGTCTGGGTCTCTTTCCAGAACTTTCAAATAAATATTTTCAACTTCTGGAAGCATATTTCTTCTATGATAAACTTTTGCTAATTCTATCATTGCGAAGATATTTTCAGAGTCAAGTTGCAAAACTCTTTCAAAACATTCAATAGCTTGTGTAATAGCGGTTTCTTCGTCGATTGATTTATCTAATCCTTTTGAAACAAACATTCCAAGTTCAAGCCAATCACAGAAATTAGCACTATTGTTAGTGGCTGTTCTTATTGCTGTATTTGTTTCTTCCAATTCTTCTTTTGAACAGAAACCGTTGAGTTGTTTAAACTTCAATTGAGTAATGAAGTCTATACGTATATCAACATTATCGGGGAAGTAAACTTTGGCTTGTCTCATCAAATCAACAGCTTCAACTATCTTACCTTTTCTAATGCTCAATTTACCAAGTTTGAGAGGAAGTTCTTTGTATTTAGCATCTGGGTCATTGTTCATAGCTTGTTCATATTCAAAAGCAGCTTCATCAAACTTATTCAAAGATTCATACAAAGAGCCAAGTTTGTAACGAGCTTCAAGATTATGGTTATCTAGGTCGATTACACTGTCATAATACATTATTGCCGAATCTATATTTCCAGCTTTTTCAGCTTCAACAGCCCTATTAAAAGCGTCATCAATTTCTGCGTTACGTTGTGAAGCTGTAAGATTAGCAAAGAAATCAGTAGCAACAGTAACATTTGGATCTAAATCTATTACTTTCTTGAACCAAATTTTAGCATTTTCAATATCACCACGGTCACGGCACATAATACCAAGTTGCAATACAGGATCAACTTCTGTATCAACGATTTCGTGAGCTGCTTGATATTTTTCAATAGCTTCATCAATCCAGCCTTTTTCTTGGAATATTTTACCAAGCATATAGAGTCCAGTATAATGTTCAGGGCACAATCCAAGCAATTCCTGAAGTTCGATAGAAGCTTCGTCTGGTTGCTCTGTTTTTAGATAAGCCTGTGCTAAAGTTACATATACATCAAGTTGTTCTGGATTAATTTCTTTTGCTTTCTGCAAAGCTTCAATTGCAGCGGTATAATTTTCAAGATTGAGCTGCAAAGCACCTAATTCAAACCAAGCAACCTGATTATTGGGCTGAATCTTGATAACGTTTTCATATTCTGTAATAGCGTTCTTGGTCATTCCTCTTTCAGAATAAATTCTAGCCTGTTTTATACCTTCAGTTGCTTGTGCATCAGTCTTAATACCAACCAGCTTGCCATAGTATTCTTTTGCTTTGATGTGTAGAGGTTCAATATCTATTACTTTGATAAATTCCTTTAAGGATTCATCAAAATTTTCCATATTATAGTAAGCAACACCAAGTTCATAATGAGCTGAAACATTATTGGAATCAAGTTCAATAGCAGATTTGATTTCAGCAATACCTGCATCTACCATAGATTGGTCATTGTATGACATACCCATTTCAACAAATATTTTGCCCAATTCTGTATGTGCATCTGGAATATCATTTTTAGCCGCAATAACATTTTTAAATGTCATTGTAGCTTGGTCAACCATATTACTTATAGCATAAACTTTTCCAAGTTGAATTTGGGCAGAATAATTGGTTGGATTCTTCTTTATTATAGAAGTTAATTCCATAATAGCCATTTCTTTATCGCCAGACATAGCATAGGCTTCAGAAATGATAGAGCTGATTTCGTCTGTATTAGGCTGACTTTGACGTGCATCGAGGAGAAGTTGAATAACTTGCTGATAATCTCCTGTATCTCTGTAAAGTTTAGCAATTTCAACGGTAATTTCTGAATTCTGAGGTGCAACAACTCTTGCTTGACTAAGTATTTCAAGAGCGTCTTCATACATTTGCTGGCTCTTGTAAATTCTAGATATTTTGAGATAAAGCTGTATATTTTCTGGTTCTGTCTGTCGAAGTTCTTCTAATTCGTTTAGAGCTTCTTGTAAACAATTGCGGAATAAATAGATGTCGATAAGTTTAGAAATAAATTCTGGAGATTTATCGCTAACTTCTTTTGCCTGTGCAAGAATTTGCAAACCTTCATCTTGGCGTTTTTCTTGAAGTAATAGACTTCCAAGTTCAAGATAAATCTGAGAGTCAGATACTCCAAGAGATACAGAATGTTTAAGAGCCTCAATCTGTTCCTGAGTTCTACCTAAGCTCTTGTATAAATCACATAAAGCAAGAGTTGCTTTTAAGTCTTCAGGATTCATGTTGAGAATGATATTATAAGAGTTAATCGCTTCATCAACCATTCCACGAGATCTGTAAATATCTGCAAGCATAAGATGAGGTCTGGTATCTTCTGGATTTATATTAAGAGCTTGCTGTAAAGTTGCCATTGCTTCACTGATAAAGCCGAGTTTATTATAGATTGTTCCAATTTTAAGATACCATTCAACATCAGGATTGATTTGAATTAGTCTGTTAAGTGTATTTATAGCATCAAGATCTTTTCCTGCTTTAGTTTGCAGTTCTTGTAGGTCTGTTAGTAATTCTTGATTATCAGGATCAAATTCTAGCAAATTGTTGATTGCGTCTATTTCTTCATTTACCATGCCTTTGCTACGATAGATGAGCCTTAATTCACCTTTTATGTCACTTCTATTCGGTTCTAATTCAAGAACTTTCATATAGTAGACATTGGCTTCGTCTATCATAGAGTTTTCTTTATAAGCACGAGCAATAGTCAACGCCAATTCAGGATCGTTGGGGTGCATTTCAAAAAGCGTTGCAAGATTATCTATACAGAGTGTTGGATTACCGCCTGCCGCCACTACTTCGTATATTCTATCTAGAATTTCAAAGTTATCAGGTGTGGCTTCTAACACTTTTTGATAAAACTGTATAGATTTGTCTAATTCACCGTTTGCAGCATAGGAAGCAGCTAAGTTTTCTGTTATTTCTGTAGAAGAATTATCGTATTGTGCGATTGCTTCAAATTCTTTTAGCTGTAAATCATACTGTTCATGCTCGCCGTAAAGATTTGCCAATTCATAGCGGATTTCAAGCCAATCTGGTTTCATCTTAGCGATTTGCTCGAATTCTTTCTGGGCTAGATCTGACATTTCAAGACGTTGATAAATCTTAGCACATCGATAATACAATTCTATGTTATCTTTATCTATTTCTTTTACAGACTGGTATTTTTCTAAAGCTTCTTCAAATCTGCCTTTTGCTTCTAAATCTTGGCCTATTTTAAAATGGACTGCAGGATTGTTTGGATCAAGATATTCTGCTTTCTTGTATTCCATAATAGAATCTTCATACTGTCCATTAAATTCATAAGCTTCTGCAAGCTCTGTATGAAGTGTGGCATTTTCAGAATCATATTCAACAGCTTTCTGGAACATTTGTATAGCGACTTCTATATCTCCAGAATTTATACGTATTCTAGCAAGTTCAACTATAGCGGGAGAATAAGAACTGTCTATTCTTATTGTAGCTTGAAAAGCTTTTTCTGCTTCTTTCAACCTACCATTGTGAAGATTAAGCATTCCTAAATTGTATTGCAAATCTTTATCGGCTGGTCTAAGGGAAGCAGCCTTAGACAATATTAGAATAGCTCTATCTGTTTGCCCTTCTTCTAGCAACAAATCACCTAGCTTTTTGGTATTGTCAAAATCACTAGGCAAGAGCCTAACTATTTTTTCTAATACTTCTATACCGTCTTCTTTTTTTCCACTTTGCAAATAACAATCTGAAAGTAATTTTAATATAGGCACATAATCTGGTTTTTCAGTCAGTGCTTTTTGTAAGGCTGCGCTGGCCTTTTCATAATTTTGCAGCTCTAAATAAGCTTGCCCCTTTTCTAAAAGGATTTCCCAGCGGTTAATCATTCACCTGTCTCCCTTTTTTTCTCTTTATTATTTCTAGATTTAAATTATAAATCGTCGTCACCCATAAGTTGATCAGCTTTTTCCATAGCTTCTGCATATTCTTTAGTCATTCCAAGAGCTTTGTATGTCTTTCCTAAGAGGAAGAAAGCCATAGCTGTAGCTTCTGGAAATTCCGTAGCCTTAGAAAGCTGTTTGAGAGCTTCTTCATAATTGCCATGTTCAAAATAGTCTTGACCAACATTAAGTGAAACTTCGTAGTTATCTTCCATTGAACCTTGAGCTTTTTTGAAGGCTTCAGTAGCTTTGTCTTTTTGGTTGATACCTTCATAAGCTTTAGCAAGTAGGAAGTAGGCTTCACCATTGTCTGGAGTTATCTGAACTGCCCGTTCAAGAACTCCAACAGCTTCTTGGTGCATTCCGTTATCTACATAAAGTTTACCTAATTCATAATAGACTTCTTTATGATTAGAATCAAGATTTATTACTTTCTTAAATTCTTCAATAGCATCGCCGACTCTTAATAACTTGTAATATGCTTTTCCAAGTTCAAAGTGTGCTTTGCTATTAGTAGGATAACGCATAACGGCTTTCTTGTAAAGTCTAACCATTCTGTCAAAATTCTGATTTTCCCAGAACAGCCCACCAAGAGCGTAAATACATTCAAGAAGATTTTCATTAAGAGCTAAAGCTCGTTCGTAATTAGTGATGGCTTCATTTGTTTCACCATTGCCCTGATAGGCTTCACCAAGTTCAAAGAAGAAGAGTGCATTCTTTGGAGCGGCTTTAACAGCTTTGGAGTAAAGCATAATCATCTTGCTGTAATTAGCTGAAAGCTTATATTGAGCACCAAGTCTGTAAATTATGTTAAGATCGCCAGGTTTGAGGTCAAGAGCTTTTTCAAAAGCTTTAACCGCATTTTCTGTATCTTGAAGTTTTTCGCATACTTCGCCAAGTTCTTTATAAATATCATAACTTTCAGCTTCCAAAGAAATTGCTTTTTCAAACAAATCTTTAGCTCTTTGCCAATCCTCGTTGCTAGCTTCAATCATACCTAGTTTCTGATATGCGTCAACGTAGTCGTCTTGTATTTCCAAAGCCTTTTCAAACATCGGTTTGGCATTTGCCAAATCGTTTTGTTCGTAGTAAATATCACCTAATTCATAGAAAATGATTGCACTTTCTGAATCAAGAGCGATAGATTTTTTGTATTCGTCTATTGATTCATTTACTTGTCCAATTTCTTTAAGGTGTCGTGCCAATTCAAGGTGAGCACGTTTGTGTGCTGGAGCAAGACCTATAACTATTCTGAATTCAGAAATTGAAATTTCAACGTTTCCTTGAGTAGAATAGATTATACCAAGTTCAAAATGAGCCATGGTATTGCGTGGATCAAGAGAAATTACTTTTCTATATGATTCCACTGCTTCATCAATAATACCCTGACTAGCATAAGCTTTTGCCAGTTCCATATTAACGGAGATATTGTTGGGTTCGAGTAACAAAGCTTCCTTAAATTCGATAATAGCCTTGTCAACACGTCCTTTATTAATGTAAGCCATAGCAAGTTCTCTATGAGGAACAGGATTATTACTAGAAAGCTGTATAGCACGATTAAAGTATTCAATAGCTTTATCTACATTTCCTTGTTTGCTATGTATCAAACCAATTTGAGTAACAATTTCTTCGCTATTTGGTTCAGCCGATAGAGCAGATTCAAATTCTTTCAACGCATCGGTAAGTCTATTTAGATGGTCATAGACCTTACCCAATTCTAAGTGTATAGTTGAGTTAGACGGATCTATTTCAAATACTCTGACATAGTATTTCGCTGCTTCTTCCCACTTTTCAAGCGATGAATAAATCTTACCAAGTCTGATAAACGCATCTGTACGTTCATTGTTAATTTCTGTAACTTTGAGATATTCATCAAGAGCTTTTTCGAGCTGACCAAGATGATAATAGGTTTCAGCTAATTTGAATCTAGCAGAGTGATTACTTGGATCTAATTCAACTAAGCGTCGATAGCAGTTTCCTGCAAGATCGTAATTTTCTTTGAAGTTATAGAGATCGCCAAGACTTGTAAGAGCTTCAGACAAAGTTGGATCAATATCAAGAGCTTTGGTATATTCTGCAATTGCTTCATTTGTTTTTTCCAAGCTCATATATACATCGGCAAGCTCAACGTGAGCCTGCGGTGCTTCTGGTCTGATATTGATAGCTTTAAGATAAGATTCCATAGCCATTTCAAACTGATTACGGCTATTGTATATTCTAGCAACTTCAAGATGAGCTTCAAATATGTCAGACTGAATTTCGATTACAGAATTCATTGCATACAAGGCTTTGTCACGTAAATCTCTGACAAGATAAATCTTCGCAAGAGCCAATAAAGCAGGAACATGATCAGGCTTAAGTTCAACAACTTTAACATATTCATCTTCTGCTTTATAAATTTGGTCAGTATTTTCGTAAATCCTTGCAAGACTTTCATGTGCCGTAATGTTTTGAGGATCAATGTCAAGAACCTTAGCATATTCTGTTTCAGCTTCATTAAGCTGTGACATATTTTCAAGAACATAAGCGTAGCGAAGCATTGCGTCTATGTAATCAGGAGCTTGAACCAATATTTCTTCCAATACCTTAGAAGCTTCAATCCACTGATTAGCCGTAACATAGAGACCTGCAAGATCGAACTTCATCTTTAGCGGATCTTTTGCAAGGGAAATAGCTATCGACATTTCATCTACAGCTTCTTTATATCTGCCATTGCGGTGGTGAATCATTCCAAGATAATAATGAGCTTCTGCGTTGTCTTCTTCTAATTCAATAACTCTGCCAAAACGTATTTTCGCTGTTTCATCCTGATGTTCTTCGTAGCATATAATACCGATTGCAAAATGAGCTTCAGTATAATCAATATCAAGTTCAACTGCTTTTCTTAGGTTAGAAAGAGCTTTTTCGTTTTCTTTTATTTCCTGATAGACTTTACCTAATTCATAATAACCCTGTGCAAAGTTTGGATTTATACGGATAATCTTTTGATAAAGCTTTATAGTTTCATCGTTATTGCCAGTATCATGAACTATTTCAGCCATATTCAAATAGGCAGGAATATATGATTTGTCTTTTTCTAACGCTTTTTCAAAGTAGGAGATAGCTTGTTGAATGTCTCCCATTCTATGATATACATCACCAATTTCAAAATAGCCTCTAGGATCTTCGTTATCAAACTCTGTTACAACCTTACAAGCATCGAGAGCCTGTTCATAAAGAGGAACTGAATCTTCCATAATTGAAAGATATGAATTTTTCAAACCCCAATAAGCCCACTTAAAATCAGGTTTAAGATTGATAGCCATCTGGTAGCTGTTGAGAGCTTCTTCTGTTCTTTCTTCTTGTTTATCTGCAAGATTAGCTGGCAATACCTGACAAGCATAAGCCAACGCATAATGAACAACTGGATTTTGGAAATCTATCATTGCAGCATTTTTATATTGTTCTATATATTTGCTGTAAAGGGTGTCTACATCTTTATTTTCAGCTGTTCTAATCTTATAGAGATCAATCTGGCTAGTTATAGCAAGAGGACTAGACTTATCGATTTCAAGAGCTTTTTGGAAAGCATCGGATGCGTCATCGTATTTCCTTTTTCTGACAAGAATCTTGCCAAGTTCTATCCAAGCTTCAAGTGCACTAGCTTCCTTAAAGAATCTAAGCTTGTTAAAACGATAACCTTCTTGATAAACTTCATTAATACGGTTTTTAGAAAGTTCAATTACTTCCTTGAATCTAGTAACTGCTAGTTCTGTCATTCCCATCAGCAAATGAATCTTACCTAGTCTGAAATGGGCAAACTGGTTGATTGGATTAATGGCTAAACCTTGATTATAATATTCAATAGCCTGATCGTAAGAAGCTCTTTGTTCACTAATATATCCCAATCTGAAATATGCAGGGGCATAAGCGGGATCTTGTTCTAGAAGTTTTTTATAATAACTGTAAGCTTTGTCAAGACAGTCTTCATCAGGCATAGCGTGTTCCGCCTGAGCGAGAAGGTAACATTCGCCAAGTTCAAAAGTAAGTCTGGAATTGTCTATATTGTTCTTTAAACCACTGATAAGCTGTGTTATTGCACCTTCATAGTCGCTATCATATAGTTTTATGTCTTTTAAGCCAAGATGAGCCCATATATTTGCAGGATCAGCTTTTATAGCTTTTTCCATATATATTTTGGCTTTTTCTCTTTGTTCATAGAATTTTTCTGGATTTGGAGAATGGAGAATAAGGTAAGAATTTCCTGTAACAGCGTTGACAGTTGCAATGTTCTTAACATCAGCCAATTCTTTCTGAATCTTTAATATTATTGCCGCATAACGTTTTTCGAAGTCAGGCATATTTGCAGACAGTGCTTTATATTGTAATATAAGCCTAATCCATGTTTCCCCATCGTCTGGATATTGTTTTAAAGCCTGTCGATAAGAAGAAATAGCTTCATCCATAATGCCTTGGATAGAGTAAATATCACCAAGAGAACGATGAATGGCAGGGTCTTTTGGGTTAAGAATAAGTGCCTTTTTATAATCAAGAAGTGCTTTTTCAAAATTACCTTTATTTTTGTTAATACCAGCTTGATTTGCAAGATACTGAACTCTTTCAGCTTTTTCTGATTCAGAAAAACTGTCAGCACGTTCTTTCATTAGTGCTATTTCGTTCTGTTCAGTCATTCTTTTTAGAGAATCTAAGTATTCTCTTGAAGCTGTGCCTATTTCAATAAATACACACTTTGATTCTTTTGCACGATAGAACATACACTGATCTTGAATACATTCGCATCCAGACAGGTTTCCATCTCTTACTTTCCCTAAAAACGGACATCTTTCCTTGGTCATACCTGAGCATTGCTCCTTCCATTAAGAACTCGACGCTGTTTTGAACCATCTGAAGGACTAACAATTCCTTCTTCTTCTAACTGATCCATAATTCTTGCTGCTCTATTATACCCTATTCTGAATTTTCTTTGAAGCATACTTGTAGAAGTTTTTTCTTGATTTTGCAAATATTTTTTTATTGAGTCTATTAAAGAGGTGTCAGAATCTTCGTCTTCTTCGTCTGAATCATCATCTCCGTCTTTGCTTCGTGCAACAGCAATATTTAAATATTCTGGTTGCCCTTGACTTTTTACAAAATTAATCAAGTCATTCAATTCGTTATCAGAAACATAGGGGCCTTGAAGTCTTCTCGGCTTTGAAAGACCCTTTGGCAAGAATAGCATATCGCCTTTGCCTAATAGCTTTTCAGCTCCTGCACAATCTAAAATTGTTTTTGAGTCTACTTGGCTTGAAACGGAAAAAGCTATTCTACTTGGCAGGTTTGCTTTGATTAAACCAGTGATAACGTTTACTGATGGACGTTGAGTTGCTATGATTAAATGCATTCCAACAGCTCTTGCCATTTGAGTCAGACGGCAGATTGAACCTTCCACTTCGGCAGAACAGGTCATCATCAAATCTGCAAGCTCATCTATAACGATTACTATGTAAGGCATTGGTTCAAAACTTGGATCTACTTCTTCCCTCAATTCTTCTAATTTTTCATTAAAAGTAGAAATATTCTTTACGCCTTGACATCTAGAAAGCAATTCGTAGCGGCGTTCCATTTCTTCTACTGCCCACATTAATGCCCCAGAAGCCTTTGATGGGTCAGTTACAACAGGAGCGATAAGGTGAGGAATACCGTTATAGCCAGATAATTCAACCATTTTTGGGTCTATCATTATGAATTTAACCTGATCTGGTCTTGCTTTAAACAAAATACTTGCAATAATAGAGTTTACACAGACTGATTTACCAGAACCTGTAGAACCTGCTATTAGTAAGTGTGGCATTTCAGCAAGATTGTAATAAATGTTAGTTCCATTTATTGTAACACCAACTGCTATCTGTAATAGATTTGGAGATCTCATAAACTCATCATTGTTAAGAAGGTTGTAAAAGTAAACTGGAGTTGGTTTTGAATTTGGAATAATTATACCCAAAGCTGATTTGCCAGGAATTGGAGCTTCAATTGCTATTGATTGAGCAGCCAAAGCTAGAGCTATATCATCTGTCAGAGATGTAATCTGTCTGACTTTTACGCCAGGAGCAGGTTTTAACTCAAATCTAGAAACCGCAGGTCCTTGAACAATATCAGTAATACTAGCTTTAATTCCAAATTCCCCAAGTGTTTTGAGAAGATGTGCTGAACGATAACTTAATTCAGACTGAATATCTGCATTAGAAATTTTAACTGGTGGAATTTTCAAAATTTCAATAGGTGGAAGCTTGCAGTTGGCAAACTTGTTGACTTTTGCAGGTTTTTCTTTCTTTTCTGCAAGTTTTATTTCCTGATCAATCAAATTATCTTCAAGATAAATATGTTCTTTTTCTTCAAATTTATTTTCAGTAACTGGGTGAGAAATTGTTTCTTGTGAAACATTTGAAGTATCAGTTTCATTATTTTTTTCTGTCAATTTGTCAGAAATCTGTTCTTCTGTATTTTTTAATTCAACTGCACTTTCTTCTGCTTCTTTAGGTTTTTCATCAAAGTTAGCATTTTTTGGGGCAGTCGTTTCTTCTGTTAGAGTTTCTTTTTCTGCGATACCTTCAACTTCAGTTTCTGTCTGTGACTGATTTTTATCTGATATTCTTACAAATCTAGGCATAAGTATTTCATCTTCTTTTATAGATGAAGTAGTTTGAAAATCACCAGAATCTACTGTTAATGTTTCACTTTCGTCAATTTCACTAATATTGTCAGCTTGTTCTGTATTTTCAGTATAGCCAAGTATTTCTTTTGCGTCTATAAGCTTATCTTGTTCTGCTGAATTAGTTTTTTCAACAATATTTGTTGGTGTAGTTACGTCTAACTGATTTTCTTCAACAGCAACATTTGCAGCGATTACAGAAAAAGAAGAACTTGCAAAATAGCATTGAGAAGCCAAATTCGTTACTTGAACCGATGACGTTGGCAGGGATTCTTGAACTTTTTCGGTTTCTTCTGTTTTTTCTGCACCAGGATTATAAAGCTTAGGCATTGGAATAATCTGTGCATCTTCTTCATCTGTATTTTTATCTGTTGTTTTGCTAACTATATTTTGCGATTGTTTTTCATCTTTTATATTGGAAATATTATTTATTGTTTGAGTTGACTCTTCATTATCTACGGTATTATTTTCTTCATTGTTATGAGGTTTGAAAGCAAGCAATTTACCTAAATTACCTGAAGAACTAATCTGCTTTTCTTTAAATGTCTGCTGTATTTTCTGATAGGAAGCTGTACAAAAGTCAGATGTGGTTCTGACAGCTCCAATTGATTTACTAACAAGCTGTAAGCCAATTTCCCAAGAAAATTTTAAAAACTTGAAAAGAAGTCCAGTAACAACTACTAAAGTATTTAATACATCTTTATATAGTATGTCTAAAGCAAAAATTGTAGAAGACATTAAAAGTGCAAAAAACAAAATTTTGGTTGGAATAGCACCAAAAATGTTTGCAAAGGTTGTATAAATCCAAGCCCCAATTTTTCCACCTTCTGTATAGAATAAACCTAGGGTGAATAGCACTGTTCCTATGGTACCAGCAATTCTCCAGCCAAGATTTTGAAACGGACGGTCAAGAAATTTTTGAGCTCCCATTAGACCTACTAGTGTAGGAACAATGTAAACTCCTATTCCCAAATACACCATTGTACCGTTTACTAGACCTGGTATTCCAGAATTGCTTATATAATGAATTAGAGAAAGGGAAAATGCACTTAAACCAACCATTACTAATCCAATTGCTTCATTTCTCTGTCTTTGGTCAGTAACTAGAGGAGCACATTTTGCTCGTGGAACAGTTGAGAATGTTCCATCGCTGTTCTTGTGTAATTCTGTAGTCTTGCTTCGTTTTAGTTTTCTTGTCCTATTTCTTTCTTTAAAGTCAGAATCAGGCAAGAGAATTTTTTTTGTGTTCATTGTTTACATCCCCGCAAATTTAATCAGTGAAAAACAAATTATAGAAACAGCAAAAAGATAATATGCAAAATAAGATAGTTTCTGTTTGTTTATTATATAAACTAGAAACTTTAATGATAAAAAGCCTACAATCATAGCTGTGATTGCACCAATAATAAGGTTTATAGGCACAATTCCTTCAGGAATACCGTATTTTATTACTTTTCTAACTTCTAATAATGTCGCACCACCTACAGATACAATCATCAAAAGGAAAGAAAATTTGGCTGCTTCTTCCCCTTTTAAGCCCATTAAAAGCCCAGCGGCTATAGTTGAACCAGAACGAGAAATGCCAGGTGTGCAGGCTATACCTTGGGCAATGCCTGTTACTACAGCTTTCCCATAAGTGAGTTCAGGTAAATTTGTTGAATTTGTATTTTTTATTTTTATTTTTTCAGAAATAAGAAGAATTATACCTGTTAAGAATAATGCGATGCATACTGCAATTGGGTTTGAAAAGAGTTCTTCAAACTTGTTTTTCAAGCTTAAACCTATGATAGCAGTTGGAATACTTGCAACTATTACTAACCATGCTATTTTTCGTCTTGCAGCATCCTGCCAGCCTGCTTTTGTAAAATAAGGAACTATATCTTTTCTGAAAAAATAAATAACTGCTATTAATGTTCCAAAATGCAAAGCAATATCAGTAGTCATATTGGCTTCTAAATTGTTGTTTCCAGTGAAATGTTGAACAAGTGTTAAATGTCCAGAGCTAGAAATAGGCAAGAACTCGCTTAACCCTTGGACAATGCCTTGCAAAATAGTGCTTAACATCGATAGCCTCCGTTTGTTTTTCCTATTAAATCTTTGATTATTTCTAACAAACTAATTCAATAACGCCAATTATAAACCTTGTCTTTAGCAAAGTTTACGGATTTGTTCCATAGTTTGACATTTATACAGTTAAGCTATCGGAATTATAGGCAAAATAATTTAAAATAAAAAATTACAGCAGGAAAAACGCAAATTTTCCCTGCTATTAATAAGACACAATTATTTATTAACTTAGATTATATGGCAATCTTATAACAGATATTAAAGCAACTGTCTTGTCTTCACTCCAAGCTTTGCTTGTTTATTCAGTAGGCACTAGTGCTACACGAAAACCAACATCGTTACTTGTATCATTTGGACAAAGGAAAAAGCGATAACCAGAACGACAGCTACCAGGATAGCTTCTAAAGCATCCGCCACGAAAGACACGCAATTCTCCATAATTAGGACCTGTCGGATCAGTTACTGTATAAGAAGGGTAATCCCCATAAAAATCACTACACCACTCCCATACATTGCCATGAAAGTCATATATGCCCCATTTGTTTGGTTTTTTCTTGCCAACAGGATGAGTTGACTGGTTTGTATTATAAATATACCATGCTATTTCATCAAGATTTTTACAGTATCCAGATTCTGAAGACAAATTGCTTCCGTTATTCAGAGCGGTAGTTGTTCCAGCCCTACAAGCATATTCCCATTGAGCTTCTGTTGGCAAGGCAAATTCATAACCCTGTGGAATACTAGCTTTATATTTAGAATTTAAAATCTTACAGAATTTTTTTGCATCTTCCCAGCTTACGCTTTCAACAGGATTGTTGCTACCCTCAAAGAAAGAAGGGTTACAACCCATTATAGCTTGGTACTGTTTTTGAGTAACAGGATATTTACCTATTCTAAAGGCTTTTGATATAATAACCTTATGCAAAATTTCTTCTTTTCTATTATTCCCAATTTCATCATCTAGACTACCCATCATAAAGTTACCTGCTGGGCAATAAATCATTTCTAAGTCAATTTCTTCAAGAGTCCAGTCTTTGTTGTCTAATATCTCGTTTGATTTAACATTATCAAGACTATAGATGTCTTGTTTTGTAGTTATAGTAGTTGTAGTTTGTGGCTTATGAACAGGAGCATCATTAGATGGTTTACTGTTAATAAGATTTGGAAGATTCCAGATATTTTCTTTTTCTTCTTTTGGATTTGATTTGTTTATTAATGAAAACCATTCAATTGGGTATATAATACTAGCAAGCCACCCCACTGCCCATATTGCTTTTTCTTTTATAATAAAACATTCTTCGGTAAGTATTTTAATAGCTTTTTCTATATGAAGAATCTTTGTTTTAGAATTTTCATTAATAGGTTTTAATAATTCTTTATAAACATCATTATCAATAGCTATTTTTAGTAATTTACAATAAGGTTTATCCTTTTCTAAAACTTCTTGTGCAATAGAAATTAGCTTCTGGTTATCGATAATTACTTTTAAATCTGTTTTTACGATTATTTTAAATAGTTCCGTTGGGTCGGTATATTTAGTGTATTGCATCTAATTGATAAACCTTATTATTTTAATAATCATAGAACAATATATTGCAATTTTTTAGTTTTTTCAAATATAAGTTATTAATACGCAGGTCAAACGTAAACTTTTTCCTTTATTGAGATTAAAAAAAATAGTATTAAATTTTTTTGTTCTTTGTTATTATATATGGTATTCTGATTTTATGATTAATTTCTTTTGTTCTTCAAAAATAATTGCAAAAACTAAAGCTTTTACTTTGCCAGAGCTGTTAATTACTATTTTATTACTGGCAATTCTTTTTACTTTAGGAATTATTCTTACTTCTGGTTTTGATCAATCTAAAAAACTTCGAGATTATTCTGTTGCTGTAGCTTACGCTCAACAGGCTTTAGAAATAGCTCGTTCCTCACCTTTCGATTTGCTAGACGATGAAGATGCTGGTAGCGACAGCCTTGAAACAGATTTTAACTCTTATAATGGCGAGAATGATTTGATTGTTCCTGACTATGACTCTGGTTTTGTAAAGTATCATAGAAATGTTGAAATCAGAGATGTAAAAGCTGCTACAGACGACAAACGTTCTATAGGTCTAAAAACCATAAGAGTAGCCGTGGAATGGAAGTCTATTTATACAGGCAAAATGGAAACATTCGTTGTAAGTTCTACTATTGCTGACATAAATTAATAATATGAAGAAAATGAAAACAAAAAAAGCATTTACATTAGTTGAAATATTTATAGTAGTTATACTGCTATCATTAATTCTTTATTTTGCTTACAGAGTTTTCTTTTCTCAAACTAGAGCAGTTACCCAAACCATAGATGCTTTACATACAAACGAAGGATTGCGTAAAGTTCTCGCATTTATGGGAGATGATATTCGTGAAGCAACCAGAATAGTAAAACCAACTCCTATAAACCTTGAAGATGCTTCATCGGTGGAAACAACAACTGGAAGTATTCTAATAGTTCAAAGCTCGGAAATAGACCCTCGAATAAAATTTGATAGCCCTCTTGGTGGGCAGATAAGCCAAATAACTACTATAGAATATGAACTAGAACCAATGTCGCAGAAAAACAGCGATAGCCCTCTTAGATATAAATTAATTAGAAACGCAACTATTGAAGAAAAGAATGGAGAAAAAAGCCGCCAGCGTCAGACTTTAGCTGACAACATTAAAGAATTTGTAGTTTACCGAACAGTTAGAAAACCTTTTACTGCACAGAATGTAGATTCTATTAACGAAAGAATTATTCAGAAAATTCCTCTTAGCGAAGCAGGAACAGGTAACAGTTTGTTGCACGTTAAAATGACAGTTGAAAGAAATCGAAGCAAGCATGATCGCAACAAAGCAAAAGTTTATACTGTTACTATGACAACAAGCTTTTATAAACGTGGAAAAGAGATTTTCTTGCACCCATGAAAAAGAAGTTTAATAAATCAAAAAATGGTTCTGGTTATATTGTAGTATTAATTTTTGCTACAATACTAATAATTATTTTTAGCATTTTTACTACCGTAAGAAGCGGTCACCATTTACTTCAATCAAAAGATGTAAGACGTTTTATAGCTTCCAATTTAGGAGAAGCGGCTTTGAATTGTATTATGGCAGAATTAAACGCAAACAGAGCGTTTAATACTCATAACCACTATTATAAAGAAAAACAAGGTTGGAGTTTCCCTAGAAAAAAACGTGAATCCTTGCTTGGGAAAATGGATAACTTGACTATAAACGGTGTTACAGACGGCATCTATAGTGGTTATTCCGATAAAGGCGAGTTTAAAGCAAAGATTGCTAAAAATTATGGTTCTAGAGAAAATACAAAAACAAAAGCTCTGCGTGAATCTGAAATGTATACAAGAGTTGAGATTGTTGTAAAAGTTGGTGCTGGTTATGGTGTTAAAAACGAAACTTGCAGAAAGATTACAGCTATCCTTGAACGCAGATACCCTGCTTCAGAACATCTTTTGTTTGATGGTGAATTGCTTGATGTTGGCGGTTTAGGTCCCTTCTCTAACAGAGAGAACCAATTAAGACGCTCAAGACTTTATGGCTATCACTGGGTGACTTTTAATACTGCTGGTGGAACTTGTAAAGGTTCTGAAGTTGTTGAAGGGGAAAAAATTGAAACCCCTGGTTTAATTCGTGCTTTAGTAGATACAAACTTGGAATTTTCCAATAAGGAAAGCCATAGACTTACAAAAGCCAATGATTCTATTAATGTCACTGAATTTGAAGATTTTGACGGTTATATTGTAGATGGTCCTCATGGTGCTCACCCTATTAAATTTACAAGATTGCCTCGTGAAAGAATAAAAAAGACTGCTGAAACCTATCAAAAAACTTACGGAGTAATAATAAAAGACGGAACTCTTCCTGTAAGCACTTATAAAAATCCTTATGACCCCAACACAAAGTATTATGATTTAGATTTTAGTGGTTACAAAGCTCTTGCTGTTCCTAAAGACGAAAAAGAAGAAAATGATAATAATGAAGAAATAAATAATGAAGATGAACAAAAGACCAGAAAAACAACTAGAGGCGATGAAGAAATTGACGATGATAGCGAAAGCAATGAAAATAACGGAGAAAACAATGATGATGAAGAGAATATAGACGATGTTGATACTGTAGAATCAGATGACCCAGAAATAATCAAAGAGCATCATGGTCGTAAAATTTTGATTTATTCTGAAGTTCCATTAAGAATTTGGGGCTGTCCAGACAAGAGTATTACTATTTATAGTTCAAAAGATATAGTTATTGCTGGTGACTTCAATCAGAATCCTAAGACTTCTCAAGTATATAAAGATAATTATTATCAAGATTACAAAAAAAGACTACGTAATGGGAAAAACTGTAATAAAGTAGGTGTTATGGTTATGTCTGAAGGACGTGTATTTATAGATATGTCTCGTCCTACTATGTTCTTGAAAAATGAGCTTAAACCTTATTTCTTGTATTGCCTTGCTATGAATCTGCATCCTTCAAGTCAAGAGATAGAAGATGAAATGAAAAGATATTTGTGCCCTGTTGATACTGATTTCAGAGATTCAATAGTTGGACTTTCTTCTTCTGTAGGTCCTGATGGGATTCCAGAACCGAAATTTGGAACAATGGCTTATCTTTTTAATTATCAAGAAGTAAATTCTGGTGGTAGTTATGAGGCAAACATGGAAGATCTCATCAACTTCTTCACTCCAAGCGATAACGATAGAGATCCCAGATTTGCAATAAAAGATTCCAAAGTCAGAGATGATATAATCGAATATATCAAGAGTTCGATTAGATCTGGTGGTGATTTGACAATAGAAGAACAAGATAGGATTTTTGAAATGGCTTGGCAACAAGCTGTAATCGAAGAAGAAAAAGATTTTGATTCTGGATGCGGTGCCGCTGGTCTAGCTAATGGATTATATAACGAAGCCATAAAAGACCCTAATGATGGGTTATATGTTCCAGAAATTACAATTAATGCAACTTTAATAAGCTCTTGCCGTCGAGCTTCCCAATGGCATATTGGTAATTCCGAATCAAAGGTAAATGACGAAATCGGAAATCCAGAAGAATATATCAAAAAGCCTGGTTTCTTGATTCAAAGAATTTATGGTGGAGATATAAGAATAGGAAGAGCTGAACCAGAATATTTTGTTGATGGCTCTCATTCTGGTAAAAATATTCTTAGAAGAAGAGTCTGGGATAATACAAATCTTACAAACAGAGAATTTAAACCTGTTGAAGCTCCTGCCGTGCATAATATTCTTACCTTTACCGAAGAACAGATTTCTTCTAAAGAATATGACAATTTTAAAGGTTCAAATTAATTATTTTTATATGTAAGGAGTAAGTTTTATGAAAACTCTATTATTTGTTTGTTTGTTCGCAATGGCTTTTTCAAATTGCTTTGCCGAAAGCTTAGACAAAAAAGGTTCAAAAACATTGATTCTTTATTATTCCCAAACTGGAGTAACTAAAAAAGTAGCAGAAGAATTACAGAAACAATTGGGGGCTGATATAGAAGCTATACAAGCTATTAAACCTTACGACGGCAATTTTGAAGAAACAATTGGCCGCTGTCTTGAAGAAAAGAAAAAAGGTGAACTACCTCATATCAGACCAATAAAATCAGATTTAAAAAAATATGATACTATTTTCTTAGGTTATCCTATTTGGTTTGGAACTTATGCAACACCAGTTATAACTTTTGTTAATACTTTCAAATTGGCAGAAAAACAAATAGTTCCTTTCTGTACTTTCGGTAGTGGTGGTTTAGTTGAAAGTGTAGAACATTTAAAGAAAGCTCTTCCTTTGGCAAATATTCAAGAAGGATATGGTATTCGTGAAGCTCGTATAGCTAAAGCTTCTAAAGAAGTCGATCGTTTCTTAAAGCTCAATGGTTATATTGTTGGTAACGTAGAAATTTTCCCTGATTATTCAGAACAAAAACCTGTAAATGCAGAAGAAACAAAGATTTTTAAGGAAGCTTGCAGCGGTTACAAATTCCCATTAGGCACTCCTATTAATTGTGGTTGCAGAAAAAGCGACAATGGAATTGATTATCTTTTCTTTGCTAAAGGTAAATCTCCTGATGGACGTGATGTAGAAACAAAGATTTATATCACAGTAGAAAATGGTAAAGCACCAGAATTCACACTAGTAGTTAGATAATATATCTCTCATCAGAACGAGTTACCAAAGGAAATTAGAGCTAGCTTATCGTGGTTGTAGTCGTTTGTCCCATAAGATAGCTCTATCATCCCCAATTTGCTTTTAAGGGAATAAGCCACTTCTCCACCTAAAATTTGTTTGTCGCTATCAAAAAGATCGTGTTCGTTGTTGGTTACGTTCCCTTGATTTGCTCTTAAAAATAAATTCATATTCTTTGAAACATCCCTGCGTAATTCTATGCCCGTAGTTATAACATTATGTCCGCATAATTCCTGATAGCTAAGACCATAAAAAGGAACGCTACTTTCGTCATAAATATTTTTTCCACCAAAATAAAATAATTCATTTCCTGCAACTACATCATTGGTTAATTTACCCCAAGAAGCCATAACTCCAAGAGTTGTTCTTTTGGTCAACGGAAGATAGCCTTTATAGTCGGCTGTATAACGTGTAAAGTCATCTGTTTTTTTATTTTTGCTAAAATTAGCTTTATCAAGAGCTTTTAGGTAGGTAAAATTGAACTTGTTGCCAACACGGGGTTTTGCCGCATTGTCTAAGTTATCAGTAGTCAATTTGCCAAATAACCCTGTATATTCGTAATTATCATAGTTAATCCCATTTTCAACTCGATTATGATTAGCTCCACCAAACCGTTTCAACACACCACCTTTCACTATAGACGAGCAAGAAAACCTCTTATGTAAAGAAAGAGCTGTTGTTACAATCTGTTCTTTAAAGTTTAAATCCAATTGCTTATCGTAAAGTGATTTTATTTTTTTCTGCCTAACATCGAACTCTATTTCTGAACCGAAACCAGTTCTAGCTATTTCAGATAATTCTTCTGAAGTTGAAAATCTTGAATTTTTAGCTAAAACTAAATCGACCGATGTTCTACTTCCCGCAAAGAATTTGTTTTTTATAGTTTGATTAAGCAATAGTTGTGCTCCTTGCCCTTCTTCATATCTAATACCTAGATTGTGTTCGTAAGCTTCAGAAGTTTTTACCATAAAAATCAATTTGTTTGCGTTATTTTCTAATGGAAGAATTTTAAAATAAGCTTTTGAAATTAGCCCTGTTCCAATCATTCTTTCTGCAATTTTCTTTATTTCTTTCAAACACAAATCATTTTTGTTCAATTCTCCAATTTTATGGAACAAATAATCTGTACTTGATTTTTCCGCACCTTGAATTTCTATAGATGAAAAATGTATTTTTTCGTTTTCGTTATAATCTGGAAGAAGTTTTTCATTGTTTATTGAAACATCATCTTTTTCTGCTAACTTTGCTAGTTCGTCTATATAAGGTTCGCAGGCAGTTTCACCGCTTTTGATTATAGCATCTATATTTGTAAAGGAAAAAGTAGCGAAAGTTTTTATATCTGGTTCGATCAATATATCACAAACTTGTTTTTGGTTTTCAGCATCTTTTTCGTTTAAGAAACTTACACATTGGGCAAGAATTTGAGGAATATTTTTTAATTCACGACGTGTGCTTAATGGAGAACCAACATTTACTCCAATTATTATATCTGCACCCAAAGCTTTTAACTCTTTAGCTGGAAGATTGCTTACTATTCCACCGTCTACTAACAGTTTACCATCAAATTCAGCAGGTCTGAATACCATAGGATAAGACATACTGCATCTTACTGCTTCAGGCAAGTAACCTTTAGTGATAGTTATAGGTTCGCCTGTTTCTAAGTCTGTAGCGATACAGGCAAAAGAACGTTTTAGCTTAGAAAAATCTTCTATGTTATGTGCAGGAACGCACAATTCGCTAAGCTTTATCATTATTAGATTGCCATCGATTAAACCAGATTTTGGTCTTCCAACCTCTGTTTTTAAAAGGTATCTACCATCTTTATCCCTTTCAAACCCATCCATTCTTCGATGGTCTAAGTTTTCAGTAAGCAATTTTTTCCAATCTTGATTGATTAACATTTTTTCAATCTGGTCTGCCGTGTAACCTGTAGCATAAAGTGCTCCAACAAAGGCTCCCATACTTGTACCACAAACCATGTCTATATTTATACCTGCTTTTTCAATAGCTCTGATTGCTCCAATATGAGCTAGCCCCTTAGCTCCTCCACCGCTTAAAACCAAACCTATTTTTGGCTTTTTAATTGTTTCCCCTTCTTCTGAACTTATATCTATCTCTTGAGCTTTCAAAGTTGCAGTAAACACGACAAAAAAAACTGCAATGAAAAGACAATGGTTTATTTTCATTTTTTGTTTGCTCCATTAAAGTTGGTTATCATTTAATCTTTTTATATTTTTCGGCTTATTGATACTCAACTTTGATACAGTAAAGTCTAAAAAAAGATTGCAAACAAAAAAAATACTTCAACAAAAGAAGTAACCAAATTAATATATGCGAGAGAAAACAGGGCAAATGAAAACTTTTTCCTTTGTTAATGAAGTTTTTAAAGATAGTAATTTACTATAATGATAGTGAGACGCGAGACTTTTTTCTCCGAATAAGACCCGTTCCCTCAAAGATTATTCAAGGCAGT
>CAJOQX010000237.1 GCA_905236865.1 Candidatus Rifleibacteriota bacterium | reverse complement strand
GAAAGAATTTTGGAATGGTAAAATTAAGTCAGATAAAAAACCATTAAGAATGAAAGTTAGAAATATATGCGGAGATGAAACTATTATTCAGATAATATGATAAAATAAAAAATATTTAAAATAAATAGTTTTTAAAAATTATGGAGAAGTTTTATGAAAAAGAAAACGTTATACATAGCAATTTTTGGTGCTATATTAATTGTTTTAAGGTTAATAATAATTTTTCCACAAATAAAAATACTTAATAGTTCAGAAGTCGTAAATTTTTATAAGCAAAAATTAAATTTTGAAGATGAAAATTTAAACACTTGGATAAGAGATAATAGTTATGCAAATAAAAGTATAAAGGAAAAAATAAACAAAATTAAACATCTTATTCCTACAAACTCGAAATGGTTTGAACCAAACTCAGAAGCAAAATTGTTAAGTGAAATTGAAAGTATTGTTCCAAATAACATAGAAAAATTAAAAAATGATTTAATTAATTATAGAATACAGAATATTTGGATAAAAAGATTTAATAAAAAACCAATTGAACTTGAAGAATTGATGAAATATGCCTACCCCATAGCCCCAAACGTTGAAACTATTAGAGAAACAGCAATTTACTGGTATTTATTAAGCAGGTATTTCGAAAAAATAGGCGATTTTGATAATTCTATAAAAATAAGTATAGGTATTTTATATTTAGCTAGAGATTGGGAAAGAGAATACGATTTAGGTCTTTCTCCAATGAATAAAAGTCTGACTCAAGAATTTTGCCGCATAGGTTGTAAATCTATTTTGAAATGGGCTAGTAAACCTAAACCGAAGCAATATTCATTAAGTAAAGAATATGCCAAGATTATTTTAGATTATGTAAAAAATGAATATCCTGCTTCTGTTTGTGTGAAATACGGACATCATACTTTTGAAGATGTTTTAGAAAGTTCTAACTTAAAATATCAATTCAAGAATTTTTATCACACTCTTTGCTCTGTTAAGAAAACAAAAGCTTATGCTCAAATTATAAAAGAGGTTTTTGAAGAACCGATAAGTTATATTGACAAACCATTATATGAAATAAAAGACAAATTGGGAAATTATCAAAATAGAGTAAACAAATTATTGTCGGGAAAAAACTTTTGGGTAAATAATATATCTTTGTTTTTCGAGTCAAATGGAACATTAACTTCATATTTAGTTGGCATAAATAAATATGATTTTTTCAAGATGAAATGTTCCCAAGAACAAAAACTTGCAGAGTTAGAATTT
The DNA here is from genome assembly GCA_905236865.1 of Candidatus Rifleibacteriota bacterium. Lineage (GTDB taxonomy): Bacteria > Muiribacteriota > Ozemobacteria > Ozemobacterales > Ozemobacteraceae > RUG334. Next base: position 25,679 of record CAJOQX010000237.1, on the reverse strand, counting down.
ACTGCTATAGCATTAGCAATTAATTCCTATTTTTCTCAAAATAATAAAATGCCAGACAATATTGAGGAATTAAACAAATGGTTCGGAAGAGAACTGCCTAAGAATCGTTTAACAAATGAACCTTATGAGTTTAATGTAAAAATAGAAAGTATTGTTCCCAAAAATGAATTTGTTGGCAAATCTTTTGAAACAGAAACAATAGGTAAGCATCTTCTTTATAACTATGGAGTCGATGGTGTACCCGATTTGGAATTAGAAAACACCGATGATATATATTTCGATTTTTCTATGTAAAAAATATATTATTTTTATTCTTTTTTATTCCTAAATCTTATATAATTGAGATAGTTACATTTTTGTATGGAGAAAATATATGAGTAATATGGTAGTAGAAATTTGGGATGCAACAGGAAACAAAAAAATAAATGCAGAATTGCCTGATGATGAACCAGTAAACAAAATACTTGTTTTATTGGTTGATAAAATGAATCTTCCAAGATATTCACCAGATGGTCAACTTATGAGCTACAAATTCCATCATAAAGCTTCTGGTAGACAGTTACTTGACGATGAAACTCTTTATAATGCCGCAGTTCAAAATGGTGATGTGTTAAGAATACAACCTGAAATTACGGCTGGTTAATCTTATGCAAGAAAACACATCAAACAAAGTTATAAGCATAAATACAGAGGAAAACCGTTTCTCTCGTTTTGAACTTATTCGTTGGTGGGATCAAAAAAGACTTTCTAATGCTAAAATATTAGTAATTGGTGCGGGTGCATTAGGAAACGAAATAATAAAAAATCTTGCTCTTTTGGGAATCGGCAATATTATTGTTGTCGATTTTGATAAAATTGAACCTTCCAATCTTTCTAGGTCTGTTCTTTTTAGGGAAAGAGACAGAGGTAGATTTAAGGCAGAAGTTGCAGCAGAAAGAGCTAGAGACCTTTATCCTGATTTAAAGATAAAACCTTTGTGTATAAATGCTGTTGCTGATTTAGGTTTAGGTGTTTATGACTGGGCTGATGTGATTCTTGGTGGTTTAGACAATCGTGAAGCACGTTTATCTATCAACCGAAATTCTTTCGCCGTAGGAAAAACTTGGATAGACGGAGCAATAGAGGTTCTTAGCGGAGTAGCAAGAGTTTTTTCTCCTGACGGTCCTTGCTATGAATGTACAATGGGCGAAGTGGACTGGAAAATTTTACAGACAAGAAAATCTTGTACTCTTCTTAGTAGAAGCGAAATGCTTTCTGGCAAAACCCCCACAACTCCGACAATAGCAAGTCTTATTGCTTCGATTCAATGTCAAGAAGCATTAAAAATACTTCACGGTATGGAAAGTATAAATGGTAAAGGTTTTATTTATGACGGAATAAACTTTTACCATGACTTGATTGCATATAAAAGAAAAGAGGAATGTTACAGCCACGAAAGCTATCTTCCTTTAATAAAAATAGATAATAGTGCTTCAAACACTACATTAGAAGAAGCTTTAAATATAATAAAAAAAGATTTGGGAGATGAAGCAGAATTAGAACTTCGAGAAGAGGTTATTACTGGTTTTTCTTGCGGTAACTGTTTCTCTACAGAAGAATTTCATGCATCTGTAGGAAAAGTAACCGAAACAGATTCTATCTGTCCCAAGTGTAAAAAGCCTCGTTTCCCAATCCTTACTCATAGGTTTGATGGTTCCGAAGACTTTCAAAATAAAACATTAGCGGATTTGGGTATTCCATATTTTGACGTTGTTATTGGACATTGTGGTGAAAAGCGAAATTATTATTTACTCAATGGTGATCGTGATTCTATTCTAGACGGTGTAGATAAATAGGGTTATAAAATGTCTAAAAAGCATAAAAAAGAGAATCAATCAGAAACATCAAATATGGCTACTTCTGAAGAAATAACTATAGAAACGGCTACTCCTGAAAAAGTTGTATCTGAAAATGTTATTGATTTTTATAGAAGCTTTAAGCCAAGTTCCGATAAAAACATACCTTTCCCTAGTTCTTACAAAGTCGAACCTCGTGTATACATTGTAGAAGATGTTTATAATGCAATACAGGAACACTCACAAGAAACCACCGATGTTGAACTTTGTGGTGTACTTATAGGAGAAGTAAGATTTGATGAATTTGGTAATTATCTATATATTTGTGGAAGTATAAGAGGGGAAAAAGCTAAAAATTCAGGCGTGAATGTTTCATTTACTTATGAAACTTGGGATTACATAAATGAAGTAAAAGACGAAAAATACTCTAATTATTCTATAATTGGCTGGTATCATACTCATCCTGGTTTTGGGATTTTTTTATCTGGTATGGATAAATTCATACAGGATAATTACTTTAATATGCCTTATCAAGTAGCATTAGTAGTAGACCCCAAAGCTTCTACAAATGGTATATTTGCTTGGCAAGATGGAAAAATTCGTTCTTTGAAGAACTGCTGGATAGGCGATAACGTTGTTGCTTTAACAACAGGAACAGTAGGCGGGGAAGAAACCTTTGTCGAAACTAACGAACCACAAATTAAACATAGTTCACTTCTTTCTGTTGAAAAAAAACAAGTGACCGAAAAAGATGAAAAAGTTGATTATAAGCCTAGTTTTTATCAACAAGCTTTTAACTGTTTACTCTGTTTTACACTAGCATTTATTTTAGCCAATTATTTCTTTACCCAAACAGCAAGTAATTATGCTGCAAAGGTAGCACAGACTGAAACCAAAGAAATACTAAGTTCTTGGGCAAAAGATTATTCTGTTTCCTATGAATTAGATAATATAATTCAATACATAGAAAAATATAACAGCTATTTAGAGCAACAACCAGCAACATTCACATTAGATATAAAATCATTCAAAGATTTCTCTTTAAATATAAAAAGTTATTTAAGCTCTGTGTCTGACAATTCAAAAACTAGTCGAAATAAAGCGGTAGAATTATTGAAAAATATTTCTGAAAGAAACATTTCTATACAAGAAAAAGCAGAACAAGATATGGGTTATATAAAACAAATGGTTGCAAATACTATATTTATGCAAATTGAACCATATTTAAAATCATTGTCTGCTCAACGTCTTGATTCCACAGATTCTAGAATAAAAGAAGCAAAAAAAATTTTAAACTATATTTTAGAGCTATGCTCTAACGAGGAAAAAACTTATATTAAACAAACTTATCCATGGATATTTCAAGATTAATGAGAGGTGTCATGAATGGAAAACAATAATTATGAAATAACAACCACAAATAAAAATAAAATTGTTTTGAATAATGATTCAGAAAAAAAAGAAACAATAACCACTAACAATAAAGGTGAAATATACGATAGTAGGAATACTGCTATAGTGCCTAGTGATGGCAACAAATTGAAGCCAAGAAATGAAAGTAAAAGTGGTTTACTTGTCATAAATAAACAAGAATTAAACTCTGATTACGTCAAAGACAGAATCAGAGAAGAAAAAGAAGCTAAAATAGATTTTAACAAAGCAGAACGTATTCCCGTAAGCAATAATATATTTTTTAATCCTATTTTTTATACTACAGTTTGCGGATTAATTTCAGCTGTTATTGCTTGGGGTTGTGTTGAACCTTATGTTTTGATAGATGGCAATAGAGAAAGTACTGCTGCCTTAACGATAATGGTTGTTTTTTTAAATGTATTATTATGTACTACAATTAGTGGCATTGATGGGCTCATGTCTGGTAATCTTTTGAAAATGTTAAAAAATGGAGCAATAGGTTTAGGCTGTGGTTTACTTTGGGGTTTTATTGGTGGTAGATTTTTAGCAAACCTAGTAATGGCTATTATTTTCATTTTAATGCGTTCTCTATTTCCCTATATGCTCTCTGGTTCGTTATCTATAACTGATTATATTTTTCACATGATTGCTAGATCTCCTGCTTGGGCTTTTATGGGAATGGGTATAGGTGCGATCCCTGGCATTGCAAATTCTTCTTCAAAAATGATTTTTAATGGAATAATTGGCGGTATTTTGGGTGGGTTTATTGGAGGTTTTCTATTCGACCCAATAAGTTACATTACGCATAGTATGAATATAGGAGCTGGACTAAGCCGAGGAATAGGTTTTGCTTGTTTGGCTATTTCAACTAGTTTTTTCGTCGGATTAGTAGAAAATATGGCAAAAGATGTTTGGATAACAATGAAATCTGGACCTTTAAGAGGAAAACAATTTGTTATTTATCATAACCCAACTTTTATTGGTAGTTCTCCAAAAAGCGATATTTACATTTTCAAAGATCCTGACGTAATGCCAACCCATGCTAAAATAATCAAAAAAGGAAGTAAATACGAAATATCAGAAGGGAGTCTTGGTTCTGATATTTATGTTAATTCTGAAAAAATAAATGGAAGTAAAATATTAGAGGCTAATGATACTATTATTGTTGGACAAAGCATATTGGAATTCCAACAAAGAGAAAAGAGATAATTAATGTTACCCCCTAGAAAAATTCCAAATAAAAAAGTAGAAAAAAAACGTTACAATATTGCTTCTTTTGAAGCTTCAGATAATGAAATAGGTAAAATATGCTCTATTTGTGGAGCTGGTATTATGAATGGAGATGTGGTTGTATTATGCCCTGAATGTTCTTTGCCTTACCATTATGAGTGCTGGAACGAAATGGGCGGTTGTGGTAGCTATGGCTGTGCAGCGGCACCAGACATAAAAAAAGCTGATTACGCTCCATCAGATACTTTTGTAGCAGGCTGGACTTCTGAAAAAAAATGTCCCGAATGTGGTTCTTCAATTCTTTCTAACGCTTTAGTTTGTCGTGTTTGCAAAGCGGAATTTCCTACCGAAAAACCCATGACTAGAGCAGAATGGATAAATAGACAATATGATGGAAATGAGTTAAACTCTGTCAGAATTAAAGTTATAGTTCAAGCTCTTTTAAGTATCATAGGTCTTTTTACTTTGTTCTTGTTTCCGATTAATGTCTTTACACTCATTTCAGATAGTTGGATATTCAAAATGAAAAGATTACCCAATGAACTGAAAATATTACAATATGCCAGCACCATTATATCTGGATTATGGCTATTTGTATTCGTACTTTTAATAGTTAGCAAGGTTGTAAGATAATATGGAAAAAATAGTTATTACAGAAAATGACAGTGGAAAATGTTGTTCTGTTTGTGCCAGACCTTTTAGAACAGGTGAATATGTTGTTTTATGTGAGGAATGTGATTCTTTAACCCACGAAAGTTGTTATAAAGAGCATGGTTGTGGGAATGAAGATTGTAGAATTAAATCTGGACATTTTGAAAAATCAGACATTATTCTTACTAAAGAAGAAGTTAGTAATGTCATAGCAATACCAGGGCACATAAAAAATCCTACAAAGTATATTATTAGTGAATTAAACAAAGAGAAAAAACCTTTTTCTAAAATGGCTATTTTTTCTTTATTTTTTTCAGATCTTATATTAACTGCTAGCGTTGTATCCTTTGTCTGTTCTAAACTTATATTTAATACAAGTTTGACGTTGTTTTATTCTATTTCAATTCTTGGTGGCTTTCTAAGTATTTTTTTATCTATAATATCTTTATCGTTATTTAATAAAAACAAGAAATTAAGAGGATTGCCTATAGCGTTGTGTGCTCTTGTTTCTGGTATAATTCCTGTGTTGGGTAGTTTTTCATATTCTTTCTATAACGCCTATAATTATAAAGAAGTTATAACCAAAAAAGAAGAAAAGCTAAATATTGCTGAAACAATAGAAAAATCTTCTCCTAAAATTCAGCTTCAAATGAAGTCAAATGTACGTATTAAATCAGGCTTTGGTTTTAACGAATCTTTGGGTTCTGGTGTAGTAGCCCAAAATAAAGATTCAAAAACTTATATTATTACTAATGTTCATGTTCTAACTGGTGGTTCTATGGTGGATTCTCTTGATGAAGCAAAGAAAAAGACATCTAACCTTAAAGTAACTTTTTATACTGGTGAAACAAAAGATGCTGATATTCTTTGGGTGGCACCATCTGGAATAGACTTGGCTTTAATTAGTTGTCAAACTCCTAAAGATTACAACTGTTCTGTTAAAATTGGTTCTTCTAACGAAATCAAGATGGGAGAAAAAGTTTTTGCTATTGGCAATCCAATGGGCTTAGATTGGACTTATACCGAAGGTGTAGTTTCAAGTTTTAGAAACAAACAGATAGGACAACATGAAATATCTGTTATTCAAATACAAACTCCATTAAATCATGGCAATTCTGGTGGTGGTTTATACTCTGAAAATGGAAATCTTGTTGGAATAAACACATGGATATACGAAAAAGCTAAATCTGAAGGTCTTAATTTTTCTATTTCTATAGATGAATTAATAAAGACTTTGAACCCTGATTTATTGAAATTAATCACAGAATAATACAAGGTAAAAATTATGGGAATTAGAGATAAAAGATTACAATCAGACTATATAAAAATGTGCGAAACTTTTCCCGAAACAGGAAAAATCAAAATTTTGTCTATTTCAGGAAATCCTCCCGATAAATATCAAATAGAATTTAATGTCAATAGCTTAGTTATGACTCCTCAAGGGAAAATAGCTTCTAAAAATAAACATACTGCCGAAATATATTTAACAGCTACATATCCTAGACAAGCTCCTCAATGCAGAATGTTGACCCCTGTTTTTCATCCAAACATAGCTCCCCATGCTATTTGCATAGGTGACCACTGGGCAGTTGGTGAATCTTTACCACATTTGGTAATTAGAATAGCAGAAATGCTTGCTTACCAAAGCTATAATCTGAAAAGTCCACTTAACGGCGATGCCGCACAATGGGCAGACAAAAATAGATTAAAATTTCCTACAGACAAAACAGATTTTAGTTCTTATTATGAAAACTCCAACAGTAGTATATCTCAATCTGAAATAAATTCTATAACTTCAGATTCTATAGTAAAATGTGCAAACTGTGGAAAACAAATAAAAGGTTCTGAATTGATAATTTGTACTTCAAATCATCCTGTCTGCAAAAATTGTGCTTTTACCTGTGCTGAATGTGGAAAACTTATTTGTTTAAAATGTTTGACAAGCAAATGTTCTATTGGCAATGAGATTGTTTGTGCTCACTGTATAACAAAATGCGCTTTATGCGAAACAGAAGTATGCTTAAGTCATTCTAAAACTTGTTATATTTGCCAAAAGAAAGTTTGCGATGATTGTTCTATAAAATGCTCTGTATGTGGACAAACTGTTTGTTTAGACCATTTGGTTAAAGTTCAGGGAATGAATAAATACACTTGTGTAAATTGCCAATAATATAGTTAATATCTTGGAAGAAAATAATTTTAAACAAAAACAATGGATACTGCTATTTTTTGCTTTTTCCATTGTTTTTTTGTCTTTCGTTCTTTCTCCAGGAACATCGCAAGACGACAGAGTTGAACTCTTTGGTATCAAAATTCCTGTTTTGTGCCCTCACCGTGCTATTTTTAATAAACCCTGTGCAGGCTGTGGTTTAACAAGAAGCTTTGTAAATTTTGCCCATGGAAATATTGATGTTGCATACAATTATCATAAAATAGGAATACCTTTATTTTTGTTAGTTTTTTTACAAATACCTATAAGAATATATCTCCTAATAAAAGGTAGCACGGCTTATACTGAGTTAATAAAAAAACTTATTTTATATCCAGCCATAGCTTGTTTTATTGCTTTAATAATGAACTGGTTGGTATTTGTTTTTAGGTCTACTTTTATAATACAATAGATTACTTGCATTAAAACTAGCATACTATTATTATATATAATCTTAGGTAAAAAAATCTTTGATGAATTTTTTATTAAAGCATAACGCTTATGGAGAACTAACGTGTTAAACTCTAATAAAGCTATAAGGGCTAACAAAAAATATTTAGGACAAAGCTGTGCTATCTGTAAAAGAGAGATAGAATTAGGCGATTTTATCATTATTTGTCCTAATTGTCAGAGTGTAAACCACGATAGTTGTTGGAAAAGCCAAGGTGGGTGTAGTAATATCTCTTGCTTTTCATTATCAAATAATAAAGTAAGTTCTAGTAATTACAACAATAATTATCAAAATCAATTTGATTCTAGCGGTATGTCTAATCAACTTACTAGTATGCCAAGACAATCTCAGAATACGTCTTGGCAACAGCCGAATATGCCAAGACAACCGCAAAATACGTCTTGGCAACAATCAAATATGCCAAGACAATCTCAAAATACGTCCTGGCAACAATCAAATATGTCTAGGCAACCTTTAAATGGCCAAAGCTATAATTCTTTTCCAGAAGAAACTGCTTCTATGCCAAATCCTCAACAAATGATGCCTAGCAATAACTTTAATCAACCAAATAAATCTTCTAGTTCTGCATTTCAGCCAAATAAACCATCTAGCACAACATTCCGACCAAACAAATATTCTGGTTCTGTATTTCAACCAAATAATGCGAATGTAACAAATATGGTTTCTTGTAAATGGTGCAAAGAACCAATAAAAAGAGGAACAACAACTTGTCCACACTGTGGTAAAAACCAAAAAGGTGAAAGCAACCACAATAGTTCTATTTTTTCAGATAATTATAATGAACCTATTCCAAAAGGAGTTTGGATTGTACTTTTGTTCCGTACAGATATAGTTGGAATTGCAATGATAATAAACTATTTAATAAAAAAACAATTTGGCAATGCAATAAAAATATTTGTAGGAAGTATTATTATTATTGCAATAAAAGTTATTTTATATATATACTTGACGCGGGGTTAGACAAATAATGGAAAAAACCTTTTTAATAGGTTGTGGGCAGCATTCAGATGTTGTTAGATATAATATGATGGCTCAAGGAAAGTATGAGCCTATTGGTTTTATCGACAATCAGAAAGACTGCGTAGGTGAAACTGTTAGAGGCTTGAAAATACTTGCTGATTACGAAACACAAGATATTTGTAAACTCATAGAAAAATACGGAACAAATAAGTTTTTTATTTCTTTTGGAAATATGAAATTAAGAAAAACAGTTTTTGAAAAGTTTGTTAAAGCAGGTTTTGAACCTGTTAATATTATTCATCCTAACGCAGTAATAGCACCAAATGCAAAAATTGGAAAAGGCGTTTTAATTGAATGTGGATGTTTGATTACTCCTAATCCTGTAATTGGCGATAATGTAGTTATAAACACAGGTTCTCAAGTTAATCATGATAATATAGTTGAAGATCATGTGTACATTGCTTCTGGTGTTATTCTATCTGGTGGAGTTAAAATAGGAGAAAATACTTTATTAGATGACGGTGTAATTGTTACTCTTGGAAAATCTGTTGGTAAAAACTGTATAATTGGAGCTGGAGCGATTGTGACAAAGAATATACCTGATAATGTTATTGCTTATGGAACTCCTGCAAAGGTAATTAGAGAGAATGGATGATAGGTGAAAAAAAATGAGTGCTTATATAATTGCCGAAGCAGGTGTAAACCATAACGGTAATCTAGAAACAGCATTAAAATTATGTGATTCTGCAAAAGAAGTGGGAGCTGATGCTATAAAATTCCAAACTTGGATTACAGAAAAAGTAATAACAAAATCTGTTAAACAAGCTGATTATCAAACAACCAACACTGGAGTTTCTGAATCTCAATTTGATATGCTTAAAAAACTAGAACTGTCTTTTAATGATTTCAGAAAAATAAAAGATTATTGCGACAAAATCGGAATAGATTTTGCTTCAACTCCTGATGAACCAGAAAGCTTAGATTTTTTACTTTCTTTAGATGTACCATTCATAAAAATAGGTTCTGGCGATATGTGCAATATTCCATTCTTACGTTATGTTGGGAGCAAAAACAAACCAATTATTCTTAGCACAGGAATGAGCAATATAGAAGATATAGAAATCAGTTTGAAAGCACTTAGAGAAAAAGGGAATAACAACATAACTTTATTACATTGTACAACAAGTTACCCCTGTGATTATAGCTCGGTAAATTTAAATGCAATAATAACATTAAAAGAAAAGTTCAAACTTCCAATAGGCTATTCCGACCACACATTAGGAATAGAAATACCTATAGCAGCAGTAGCAATTGGAGCTACTCTTATAGAAAAACATTTTACGCTCGATAGAAACATGTTAGGTCCAGACCATTTAGCTAGTACTGAACCTCATGAATTTAAAAAGATGATAAATGCGATAAGAAATGTAGAAAAAGCTTTTGGTAACGGTGAGAAAAAGCCAACAAAAGAAGAATCAGAAATATCAACAGTTGTTTTGAAAAAAATAGTTGCAAAATCAGTAATAAAAGCTGGTTCTTTAATTACTGAAAAAAATATTACAACTAAAAGAAGCAACAATGGCTTATCTGCTAAATTTTGGGATTCTATAATCGGAACAAAAGCCATAAAAGATTATGATCTAGATGAACCTATTAATATAGCTTAAATTTTAATTCCACTTGTAATCACTTGAAAAATAGGGAGTTGGACCATCTAAAAAACTATCTTGAATAGTAACTTCAGTAAAACCATTTATGGTTACTAGCTTATAAAGTTTAGTGGAAATTTCTGCATAACCGCTATGCAATGACGTATCTGTAAGACTGATTAATAGTGAAAAAAGTTCGCATTTGAACTATTATCTTAACTTCAACTTATTTCCATTCATATTGCATAATACTAGCTTGGGAAAGTATTCCTAACTCATCATTTTCAAAATTAATTTTATAGAAACCATTTACTTTTTTTGAATTTGAACCTTTTTCAGAAACTTCAACAACACCGTTTTTTACGATTACGCTTCCTTTATCGTTTAAATCATCGTATATAACTTTAAATGTACTAGTTTGGGGCTTAATAATTATATTGCCAACTTTTACCCGAAAAGAATCTCCTACTCCTACTGAAATACTAAAAGTAATCTCCCCTCTTGTTAATTCAACAGTATTAGATATTTTATTATCTTTTGCTTCTTCATAAGATATTTCTGTATTTGAGTAAAGCTTTAAGTTACTACATAGCGTAGCAAAACTCAATGATTTACTTCTTTCTATTTCTGATTTTGACATAAATTTCCTTGAAAGAGAATCTAATTCATTTTCTAAATCTACAGAAACAGAAGAATCTGTTTCTGTTCTCAACGAATAATTATTTGTTAAAACTGTGTCACTTTTACAAAGAATCCATTCATTGTCTGTTCTATATTCAACATTACCCTTTATGTCTGCTATTTTACAATTATGTTTATATATTTTAGACTCTCTATATTTATTACTATAATTATAACTATTACTCTGTTTAACTTTTACTTTGCCAGGGGATAATTGCTCATAAACTTTGTCAATATAATAATAAGTAGCAGCAATTATAAAAAGAACAAAAACTATTTTTAATACCCCTAACGCATTTTTAGAATTGAGCATTGCGGCTATACCAAACATGATCTATATCACTCCTTTTTTCAAATATTAATATTTCCAATCATAAATATTTGCATCTATTTGTAAACTAGCAACCACTAACTTCAATAAATATAATTATATCAAATTTCTAAAAATAATAGTTTATTTCTTTGCTTAAAACTAATAAAATTATAAAAAATATTTTGGAGGAATTTTCTAATGAATATTAGTGACACAATTAAATATATTGGCGTAAACGACCACGAACTCGATTTGTTTGAAGGTCAGTACATCGTTCCTAACGGTATGGCTTACAACTCTTATGTAATCCTTGATGATAAAATAGCTGTTATGGATAGCGTAGATGCTAACTTTTTCGATGAATGGATGAGCAAACTCAAAGAAGCCATAGGAACTCGCAAACCTGATTATTTGATTGTTCAGCACATGGAACCAGACCATTCTGCAAATATTGCCAACTTTATAAAAGAATTTCCTGAAGCAAAAATAGTTGCTTCTGCAATGGCTTTCACTATAATGAAAAACTTCTTTGGCACTGATTTTCCAGAAAACAAAATGGTAGTTGGGGAAAATGCAAAATTAAGTCTTGGTAAACATGAACTTACTTTTGTTACTGCTCCAATGGTTCACTGGCCAGAAGTAATTGTTACTTATGATAGTTTTGATAAAGTGCTTTTCTCGGCTGACGGCTTTGGTAAATTTGGTGCTTTAGACGTTGAAGATGATGACGGTTGGGCTTGCGAAGCCAGACGTTATTATTTTGGTATTGTTGGTAAATATGGGATTCAAGTTCAAGCACTGTTAAAGAAAGTTGCTAACCTTGAAATCAAAACAATTTGCCCACTTCACGGACCAGTTCTTAATGAAAACTTAAAATACTATCTTGATATTTATAACACTTGGTCTTCTTATGGTGTTGAAGCCGAAGGCGTTATGATTGCATATACTTCTGTTTATGGAAATACAAAAAAAGCAGCTGAAATACTTGCTCAAAAATTGGTTGACAAAGGCTGCCCAAAAGTCGCTCTAAATGATTTGGCTCGTGGCGATATGGCAGAAGTTGTTGAAGATGCTTTCAAATATGGCAAAGTCGTTTTTGCTACAACCACCTACAATACCGAAATATTCCCATTCATGAGAGTTTTCATCGACACTTTGGTTGAACATAATTTCCAAAATAGAACTGTAGCTCTTATAGAAAACGGTAGCTGGGCTCCTACTGCTGCAAAAGCAATGAAAGCAAAACTTGAAAAGTGCAAAAACTTAACTTTTGCTAACACTAGTATTACTATTAAATCTGCTTTGACTGAAGATAATGTTCAACAGTTAGATGCTCTAGCAGAAGAATTGAAATAAATAAGTATAAGCTAAACTTAGCTTTCTCTCTGTTAAAAAATTCTACAAATATGTACAAAACCATCTTGGTTTTGTACATATATTTTTCTTAGCAATTTTTTTGCTTCTTTTGCTTTTTCTAAATTATCAGTAATCGAAAACAAGGTTGGTCCACTTCCAGAAATACCTACTGCTAACATTCCTAACTCTTTCAATGACTTTGATGCCAAATCAAAATTAGGTATTTTAGTCTTTCTGTATGATTCGGCAATAACATCTTTTAATACCTCTACTGCTAATTTTTCATCTTTTATAAAAGAAGCATAAATAAAAGAGGCCAAATTCTTGCCGTATTCTATTGTTACACTTCTATTATAATTTTGAGGTAAAATAGAACGCATTTCTGATGTTGGCAGTGAAATACCTGGATAAGCTAAAACCCAATACCAGTTTTCAAAATGAGGTATTTTTACGCAAATATTACTTTCGGTTAGGGTTATAAGTTGAATTCCGCCCAAGTAAGCTGGTGCTACATTATCATAATGTATAGAACCACTAACACTTCCTTCTAGTTTTCCCATCATTTTTAATAACTGAATATTATCAAAAGGATTGGCAAAAAACTGATTTAAAGCAACAAAAGTAGCAACAATAGAACTTGCACTGCTCCCTAATCCACTTCCTACTGGCATATTTTTATTAAGTAGTATTTTAACAGGTTTTCGCTTAGATTCAGGTAATTGGTCTAAAAAATATTCTGCACAGGCTTGGGCTAAGTTTTTTTTGCCTGATTCATGTAAATAAGCTAATCTACTGCTCCATTCTCCAACCATTTCAAAAGAAAAACTATCGGAATTGGTTATAGTAACAGTATCTCCTAGCTTAGTTCCGTCTATTGGTGCAATAGCTGCACCTAAAACGTCAAAACCTACACTTATATTGCCTATAGACGCTGGAGCAAAAGCCGTTACTTTCATATATTACTTCTCACAGAAAGCTGAACATCAAAATCAATCATCTATACCACAAAGAATAACTTTATTTCTACCAGAATCCTTAGCTTTATATAAAGCAACATCAGCCTTTTGTATTAATTGGTCTTTATTATCTGCATTCAATGGGAAGCCAGCAACACCAATAGAAATAGAACAATGAATTGATGGCTGATCGCCCATTATAGATGGAAAATCGAATTTTGCAACATCACGTCGTATTCTTTCGGCTACAATCTTCGCATCAGACTGAGTTGTTTCTGGAAGAACGATAGCAAATTCCTCTCCACCATAACGACAGGCAATATCTGTATTCCTAACGTTTTTACGAATAATTCGGCTAACTTCCCTTAAAATACAGTCACCTTGCTGATGTCCATAAGTGTCGTTGACATTTTTGAAATGGTCTATATCACACATCAACAAAGAAACAGTAGAATTATAACGTCTACTTCTTGCAACTTCTTCTTCAAGTCTGTATTGGAAATATCTATGGACATATAATTTAGTTATAGAATCTGTAATGGCTAACGAATAAAGTCGAGCATTTTCAAAAGCTATAACCGCTTGCGATGCAAGAGTTTCAAAGAATTCCAAATCATTTTCAGAGAAAGGTTCACCATTTATCTTCGGACCTACCTTTACTATACCGTAAAGTTCATTTTCTTTTATCATTGGAATATAAACAGCAAAAGGTAAATCTTTATTTAAAGCCGTATAAGATTGATAACTCTTTCCTGAAAGTTCTCTAGCAAAAATAGGTTTTCTTTCTTTTTGAATAGTTGTCATTACCCAAGCTTCAGCAGGATTTTTATTTAATTCTTCAATTTCTTCTTCTGTGATTCCTTTAAATGCTTTAACTTTAAAGTCGGGTGAATCATCGGACATAAGCATTAATAAGCCTTTGTTAGCCCAAACGGTTTCTAGGAACATATCAATAGAAATATTTATTAATTCATCAAGATTAAGAGTAGAAGAAAGCACTTTGCTTGCTTGTTGAAGCGTCATAAGATTAAAGACTTTATGGTCTAAATCATTCTTCGTTTCTTCAGAACGTTCAAAAAGCATTGCGTTATTTATTGAAGTACTTGCCAATCCAACTATAGCTTGAAACAATTCAAAGTCAGATTTTGTATAATCTTCGCCATTTTTCTTTTCTGAAAGAAGTAGCAAACCAACGAAATGATCTTTAATTCTCATTGGAATCATTAGCTTAATCTTGCGAATTTCATCTGTTTCAAATTCTGCAACAAACATACTTTTTTCTGCATCTGTAGGTTCCCAATAACCTTTTTCAGAAAAAACATTAGCCAAAATACTATGATCAGAATAAAATTTGAATTTTCCAAAGAGATCTGGAGAAATGCCTATTAGGTCTTTAATGCTAACTAAATCGGTTTTATCGCTGTATAGCATAAGACCAACTCCATCGATTCCAATTCGTTCACTAAAAATTGTGATAAAGTTTCTTGCTAGAGTATCTATATTCAAACTTTCGCCCATAGACTGACTTGCATAATAAAGAGCCGATAGAGAATCAACTTTTTCGTTTAACTCTTTATTAATTTCGCCAATAGTTTTCATATAAGATTCTATGGCGGTACGTGATTCAACTAAGCTTCTAATAATTTTGATAAAACTATCCTGAAGCTGACTAATATCACTAATTTTTACATCTTCTAAGTCAACATTGTCGCCATCAACAATTTTATCTGCTATATCAATAAATTTTTCTATTGGCTTTACTGCTTTGTTTTTTGCGAAATAATAAACCAAAGCCATTGAACCTACAGCACCAATTAAAAGAATAAGCAAATTTAAATGTACACCACTAACCAACCAGGCTATAACAATAATCAAAGCCCAGAAAACAGCTAGATATAATTCTAATTTTAAAGCTATATTCATTTTTTTAGTCAATGACTATGATAACACAAAAGTATAAATTATTTAAAGTAATTCTTATAAATCTAACTAAGTCCTCTAAATTTATTCTTCACGGCATCTGAAATTATTTTTTCTATAACATCTGGAGAACCCACTGCATCTATTTTTACAAATCTTTCTGGTTCAGCTTCTGCCATTTTGTTATATCCATCAAAAACTCGCTGATGAAAAGCAAGTTCTTCACATTCCATTCTATCCAACTGCTTTGTACCACCATGGTTAGCCCTTTTTAGACCTTCTTCAGGTGATATTTGCAATAAGACAGTCATTGAAGGTAAAAAATCGCCCAAAAATTCTTCATGAGCTTTGCGAACTTTTTCAGCACCTAAACCACGACCATAACCTTGATAAGCAACACTAGAATCAAAGTATCTGTCGCAAAGCACTACTTTACCAGCTTCCAAAGCAGGTTTTATTATCTTTCTCAAATGCTCGCAACGTTGAGCAAGCATCAAAAAAAGTTCTGTTTCAGCTTCAAGATTTCCAGATGATTTACTAATAAGAACTTCTCTAATTGAATCACCAGGTTTTGTTCCACCTGGCTCTCTAGTTACCAAAGTTTCAAAACCTTTTGAAATAAAAAAGCTCTGCAACCGTTTTATTTGAGTAGATTTACCACTACCTTCTGGTCCCTCGAAGGTTATGAAATATCTATTAACCATTTAACTTTTCCAATTATTTTGTAGAAATATCAAAAAACTCATCTAATCTAGTCAGTTTAAATACATTAAAAACTTGAGATTGGACATTGATTATTTTGAGATTTCCTTCTTCATGAGTAATTTCTTTCTTAATATAGACCAACATCCCTAATCCAGAACTATCAAGATAGGAAACATTGCCTAAATCTAGAATATATGACCAGCCTTCTTCGTTTTCTAACGATTCAGAAACAGCAGATTTCAAATTCTTTACATTATGAACATCAAGTTCACCTTCAAGAACAAAAGTCTTTGTCTTAGCTTCTTTATTAATCTGGTAATCTATTTGCATTTAACCCTCCGACTTTGGTAATTTATCTAACAGCTTAACCATTCTAAGAGAAACATTACCACTTTCAGAATCTGTGGTATATTTGACGTAATCCATAATATTCTTAATAATATAAACTCCTAAACCACCTTCATTCATTTTTTTTAAGTCAGGCACAGGAATCTTGTCTGGCTCAAAAGAAGGATCAGTATATAAAAGTTCAACCATTAAAAGATTGTCGCTAATTTTTATTTCAATATCATAATATTTTAAGGCATCAAATTTATATGCGTGTCTAATAATGTTTGTGCAAGCCTCTGTTGTAGCAAGCTTTAAATCATTTAATAAAGCAACGCTCAAAGAAAGATGATCCACAGCAGCATCAATTATTTTTCGAACGAGCGATAAAGTGTCTGAATTGCCATTGAGTCTTAGTTTAATAAACAAAGCATCTTCTGGCAAATGTTTAATTCTATATTCTATATCTGTATCCAATTTTTAAGCCACCGAATCATTGAATTATAAATATGCAATTTGCAATCTCTGGTTCTGATAATACCACGTTATAACCAACAACGTCTACTAGTTCAGATTTACCAATACTCTTAGCTGTTTTTGCAAGAAGTTCACCAATTTCAACAGATGATTGATTGATAAACCATGCTTTTTTAAGATATTCTAATGCTTTATCATTATTTGTCAATTCATTAAATGCTAAGAGACATCTAGCCATAGACAAATAAGCATTTGAACAATCAGGCATTTCTCTAATATTTTTTTCTATTAATTTTTTAAAGGAAGTTGCTAGCTGAGTTTTTTCAATTCCTTGAGAATTATCAAGTCTACAACGTATCATTTCCCATAATGCCCAAGAATTAAAATTAGGATGACTTTCTGCTCTTCTCCAGCTTAAAACAGAACGTTTAAGCCATTCTTCTTGCAATTCTCCTTTTTGAGCTGCCATTTCTTGTGCAATAGCCATTTCATATAAAGGCCAAATAGAATTATTATTTTCTATTTTATTTTTATTAATTTGAGAAAGCAACAAAGTCAGCTCATTTTTTCCTGTTTTATTTTGTAAATTAGCAGTTGTTTCAATATATTTTTTTCGATAATATCCATTTTCAGGATATTTTTCTCTTAATTCACCATAAATTTTTCTTGCTTCATCATATTTTTCAAAATTTTCATACATTTTTGCAAGTTCAGCATTTTTTTCATAAGTTGTAGAATAGTCAATATATTTTTTCATCAAGTCAGCAGCCTTATCAACATTCCCTCTTGTTCGTTCAATAAGAGCTAAACCAAAATTTCCTTCTGGAATTTCACCAAAATTCTTTATTACATCAACAAAACAACTTTCTGATTTTCTTAAAGCCTCAACTTCAAAACTTGAACGATAGG
This sequence comes from Candidatus Rifleibacteriota bacterium, assembly GCA_905236865.1. Lineage (GTDB taxonomy): Bacteria > Muiribacteriota > Ozemobacteria > Ozemobacterales > Ozemobacteraceae > RUG334. The sequence goes on along the minus strand of CAJOQX010000237.1, from coordinate 7,616 downwards.
AAAAAATATAATAAGCATAAGCTTTAACAATAGTTGGAACTGGCGAATCATTACAGAAACCGCCAAAGTCAGAATCTATATTTTTTATTATAGAATCCAACATATCGCTACTAACTCTAGTTCCTCTAACTAAGCTTCTTTTTAACCTTAAAAGCATCAAATGAGCCTTGAGTTCAAAAGGATTGTCTTTTGTTAAAGCCGTAAGAAGCTCAATAGACATTTGCAAATTATTTAAAAATTCATAAGTCCTAGCTAGTTCAAAGCCAACTTCAAAATTGGTAGGTTCTTCTGTTCTTACATCAGATAAAAGCTTAGACGCTTTTTCTATATCACCAGTTTTTAATGCTATTTTTGCCAATTTATTAGACCAAACAGGGTTGTCTGGAATAAAAGACAAAGCTTTTTCAAGCCTTTCTGTAGCAGTCATATAGAAACGCTTTTCTAAAGCTTCTTCACCTTTTTTTGCTAGTTTTTCACCTTCAGTTCTAGCTTTTTCAAGTTTAATAATTTCTGGAGCTTGATATGCCCTTAAACAGCTAGGATCAAGTTTTGCAGCTTTCTCAAAAGCGTCTTGCGTTTCTTCAAATAGCCCTAATTTTATAAGTGTTTCCCCATAATCGCACCAATCTTCGGCGGTTGCCTTCTTTAATATCAAAAGTTGTCTTTGAGCATCAGCTTTTTCTTTGAAATGACCAATAGCATCAGAAGACTTCACAATACCTTCATAAGCCCATATAGCCTTATTATCAGCTTTAGAAGCCTCTAAAAACACTTCTAAAGCTTGTTCATATCTTCTCATTATTAAAGAAGTTTTTCCAAGCAATTTAAGAATTTCTAAATGGAAAGGGCTAATTTTCTTTGCTTCTTCAAGGAAATGAAGGGCACGAATATCATTTTTTTGAGCAATAAATTGTTTTGCTATTTCTAGTAGAGGCTCGCCATTTTGTAATTTGCTATTTTCTATTGTCGAAAAAGTTTTATCTGCTTGCTCATACAGCCCAATGCTACTTTGTAATTTGCCAAGTTCTAAAAGAATATTTATATCTCCTGGTCTTAGTCTTATTGCTTCCGAAAGCTCTTTTAATGCCGATTCATTTTCGCCCATACCAAGCCATGCTTTGCCAAGCCCTAAATGCATATCTGCATCTTCCTTAAAACTTTTAACAGCATCTGAATAATTTTTTACTGCTCCATCAAAGAAACCTCTGGCAAACATTGTTTCACCCATAAGCTTATACATCTCTTTGGTTGAACCTAATTTTTCTTTGTACATCTTCAAATATTTTTGAGACTCTGAAATATTGCCAAGACTTAAATGAATCTGAGCTAATCTAATAAATATTTCTGGTTTTTCGTTTGATACTTCAACTAGCTTGTTAAGCCAAGAAAGTGCAAAATCTTTTTTCCCTGTATTATATAAAAGTTCGGCTAAATGGGTAATGTTTTCTGCATTATAAAAATTATTATCACCACTTTTTATTGCTTTTTGTAGGCAATCTATAGCTTCTTCCCTTTTATCTAATGCTTCAAAAACTTTAGCTCCAATCAGCATAACGTCTGCTGAATCAGGACATATAGCTTTCGCAGCTCTATAAGTAGAAAATGCTTGCTCTTTTTTATTTAAAGTAAGCAAAGCCTCTGCTAATTCAACATATTTAGCCGAATCATTAGGTCTTTTCTTTAATTCTTGTTCAAGAGCTGTTATATCTGTTTGGGAATAAGTCATATCTGCCTTTAAATATTACATTTCACGAGGAGCTTCTATTCCAAGCAAGTCTAGACCAAAAGCTAATGTTTTGCGTGTCATATTACAAATTTCCAATCTCGAAGCTTTTGTTGCCTCATCTTTACAATTCATTACACTGCATTTATCGTAGAAAGAAGAGAAACATACAGATAACTCATAAAGATAATTACAAAGAACATGAGGTCTTAAATCTGTTGCAACAGAAACCACCGATTGTTTTAAATCCATAATCTTTAACATTAGTTCACGTTCTTCTGGAGCACTAATTATAGCTTTAGCACAATAATCATCTATAGATTTTTCAGCTCGCCTAAAAATAGAGCAAATTCTAGCGTGAGCATACTGTAGATATGGAGCAGTATTGCCATTTAAAGCTAACATACGGTCAAACGAAAAGACATAATCGTTATTGCGATTCTGAGAAAGATCAGCATATTTTACTGCACCAATTCCAACCATTCTTGCTACTTCTTTTTTATATTCATCAGATAGTTTGGGATTCTTTTCATTAACAACAGCATAAGCACGGTCAACAGCTTCATTTAAAAGTTCAGAAAGTTTTACATTTTCACCACTTCTAGTTTTTAAAGGCTTATTATCTTCACCTAAGATGCTTCCAAAAGGAACGTGTTCTAGTGAAACATTTGGGTCTGCAAGAATTCCTGTAGCTCTAGCTGTAGCAAAAACCTGTTTGAAATGCAATACTTGTCGTGCATCGGTGACATATATTATTCTTTTTGCACCTAGTTCTTTTGTTCTGTATCTCATAGCAGCCAAATCAAATGTTGCATAATTATAGCCACCGTCTGATTTTTGAATAATTACAGGTAAAGGTGTTCCTTCTTTAGATTTAAATTCATCTAGGAAAACGCATTGAGCACCTTCATCTTCTTTGAGCAAACCACTTTTTTTGATTTCTTCAACTGTATCAGCAAGCATATTTCTATAGAAGCTTTCGCCTCTTTCGTCTGCTTCTGTAAGCTTAACGTTTAACAATTTATAGATACGATAAACTTCAGCCATTGAAACCCTTGTAATCTTTTTCCAAAGGTCAAGCAATTCAGAATCACCTTGCTGAAGTCTCACTAGATATTCATGACAGGCAGTTGCAACTTTTGAATCTTCTTTACACTCTGCTGTAGCTGCTTTATAAAGCTGTTCTAAAGAAGCTAACGGTAAAACTTCTTCTAAGCTGACACCTTCTTTTTCTGCTTTTCTAACAACAGGTTCAGCTTTATATATAACCATAGCCATTGGTAAACCCCAATCACCAAGATGATTTTGGCGAATTACAGGATTACCCAATGCTTCTATTACTCTAGCTAAAACATCACCAATAATGGTAGATCGAAGATGTCCAACGTGCATTTGTTTAGCTATGTTTACACTTGAATAGTCTACTACTGTAGGAACAATTTCTGTAACATTTGTTTGCAAAAGATTTTCGCTTTGGCAAAGTTCGTTAAAGAATTTTTCTATAATTGCATCAGCAAGATACATATTTATAAAGCCAGGTCCAGCAATGCAAACTTTGGAAAACCATTGTGTTTCAGTTTCTAATAAAGTTTTAATTTCACCAGCTAATTTTTGAGGTGGACATTTACACAATTTTGCAAATTTCATTGCAGCATTTATAGAAAAATCACCATTTTTTTTATCTGGAGGAATTTGCAAATCAATAGCTGAATTATTATCTATTCCATAATTTTTTAATACTTGGTTTATCTTGCTTTGAATTAGCTGAACTAGCTGTTTTTTCATTTTATGTTCCTTTTTTACGCCTTAGACTTAAATATTAGCCAAATACCTACTATTCCTATAACGAAATTACAAAGCCACACACCTAAGAATGGAGATAGCACTCCACCTTTTGCTAAAGCTTTGCCTGCAGCAAACAAAATGTAATAAACAAAAATAATAACTACAGACATACCAACCCCAATGCTTGTACCAGAGCGAGTTGTCTGTGAACCCAGTGGGGCACCTATTAAAACAAACATTATGCCTGCAAATGGGATTGAAGTCTTAGACCATAATTCAATCCAGTTATTTACTATAATTTTGCCTGTTACACCTTTTTTCTTTAAATCTTTTATAAAATCATACAACTCAACAATAGTCATTGTTCTAGAATTCTTAGAATCTGGAACGTGGTCTGGATTTACATAGTGAGTATCTATTGGGTAGTTCAAAACATCAAAGTATGTATAATTACTATCTTCTCCTGTCAGATGAATGTTAGAAACCCTACCATTCCAAAAATAACAAACTCCGTTATCTATTCTAGCTTTTTCCGATTCAATTACTCTTGGGAATCCTTTTGGTTGCCCTTCATACATTACAACTCCAAACATATCTTTTGTCTGCGAATCGAATTTTCTTACAAAAAACTTTCGCCCTGTTCCAGCTTCAAAAAATCGGTTTTCAGCTATAACAGGCAAAGGTCTTTTAAGAGTAACTTCACGTCTGAAAAGTTTTGTAAATTTGTCATTAGCTACAGGAACAAGCTTTTCATTAAAAAGAAATGTCATAGCCGTAATAAAAAGACCAGATATAATTGCTGGTCTAACTATTCTTGAAAAACTATACCCACCAGCTTTTAATGCTGTTACTTCTGAATCGGATGACATTCTTCCAAATGCTACTAAATTAGCTAAAAGTGTTGCCATAGGGAAACTAATAACTAAAGTTGGGGGAAGATTATAAATAAAAAATAAAGCAACGACTGTTAAGGGAACACCTTTTGAGAACACCAAATTTATGAGTTCCATCATAAGGTCTATTAACCATATTGCAACAAAAAACGCCATTCCGAATAGGAATGGTTCTAAAAGTTCTCTAAGAACGTATTTATCTATTGTTTTTATTCTAAATTTATCTAAGATAGCCATATTTTGAGTTATTTAGTTTACAATCCCAAGCCTCTTGTTGTCAAGACTCTATAATTATCAAATAAAATAAAAGAATAAAAAAAGGTTAATTGAAGTTAATAAAAAATACGTATAAGGTTATTTTAATTAAAATTTGCCTATTAAACTTACGCCAACAGTTTTTTCTTCAATATTGTTTTGTGTATACTCTGAATGTTTTTCTTTATTATATTGAAATGCTGTTTCAAAAGATAAATATTCCCCAATACCCTTTTCTAAAGCAACTCGCCAAGTGTGACGTTTGTAATTGGAAAAAATTTCATCTTCAAAAACATGATAATCTAAATCTGCATATTCTGCTTTAAGTTTAAATGTTAAAGACTTTATAATATCATAATCAAAAGCAAAAGCAGCTCTTTTTTCGGTTTCATTCGGCTTTTGATCAGCAGCTACATAATATTGTCGTTTTACAACACCTAATAAAAGACTTGTTCTATAATCTTTCCCTGAATAAAAGTTTTCATAAGAAACAGAATTACACTTATTATTTTCATCATAAGCTTTCTTGTATCTATAAAACTCATAGCTGTAAGTCAAACTTTGAGAAAAATTTTTGGAACAATCATAATCTACTGTTAAAGCAGAATAATTAGAAAAGCCGTCATGAAGATTATTTATATTTGATTCTTGTTTAAAATCTTGATTTGTATAAATTTCATTCAATCTGAATCTCATATCATCAGTTGTCCTATATATTGTTTCAAAACCACTGACGATTTCATTACAGTTATTATTTAATTGAGTTCGCTCTCGTTCTGCTATTTCACCAAAACCTCTTATATAAATCTCACCACGAGTCTGATTTAAAATATATTTTGCTGTAGGATCATCATCTCTAGGATTTCTTACATAAGTCGTATAGTAATCTACAGCATTACGAGTAGACAAGCCAGTAGGAATTTTTTCAAAAGTCGCTTTTTCACCCCTAGAAGAATTAGCAATCTGAACATATTCATTTCTACAAGGCAAAAGACAAGAAACCTCAAAAGCAGCCCTAGCTTCTTTATAATTCAAAACTTTATCTGTATCATATTCACGTTCTTCATAGCTTCCAGAGAAAGCAAGACAGGTTCTTTCAGCTACATCATGAGCTAATAAAGCTCGTCCTTTGTTTGATTTATAATTCAAACTGTCAAAAGCTCCGCCATCATAGATATTATTAATGTAGGCTAACTGTATATAATCATAAGTTCCAGCACAAACCCCAAAAGTTAGATTAAAATTATGGTCTATTTCATTATATTTATTGGAAGAATAATCTAAGCTTCTCGGATCTTCTGTATTGTAATGTCTTACATATACAGACTCTTTGAAATCTAAGAAACTAGTATCATTAAAATCTGTTTTTAGAGCAAAAGTTAAATCGGTATCTGTTCCATAAAAACTTTTGTCATACTGTTTTTTTTCGTATCTTGGAATAGGGCTATCGTAAGAATAGACAGTATCGAAATAATCTTTTCTAGTGCTTTCAACAAAAGCTTTTATTCTAGCATTTCCCTCAAACGAAGTATTGTTAATTGGTTCTATTTCTTGAGCAGAAATAGTTGGTGGATTAAACAATAAACCCACTAATAAAGATAATAATACTGTTTTTTTATTATATACTTTCATTTTCCAACTCACATTCGACAAAGATTTAAAATTTTTGAATGATAAATTATAGAATTGAAATTTTTTAAAAATGATTGTAGTATTTGTTGCGTATGACTGAACAGATTGACAACAACAAAAAAAATCCATTACTTCTTCCACCCCCTACAATACAGGGCAAGAGTGAATTTTTCGATATGGTTGGCGTATCAGAAAAGATGCGTCAAGTCTTTAAAAAAGTGGCAATGTATGCTCCTTCTGATGCTCCTGTTCTTATTACGGGGGAAACTGGAGCAGGTAAAGAAGGAATAGCATCCTCTATTCATAAGTTAAGCAGAAGAGCAAACGGACCTTTTATTACAATGAATTGTTCCGCAATAACTGACACGCTCTTTGAAAGCGAACTCTTCGGTCATGAAAGAGGTTCTTTTACAGGAGCTATAAAATCTCATAAGGGGCGTTTTGAAAGAGCTAATGGTGGCACTCTTTTTCTTGATGAATTGGGTGACTTGCCTCCTCTTTCCCAAGCAAAATTACTTAGAGCTCTTGAAACTTCAACAATAGAACGAGTCGGTTCAGAAAATCCAATAAAAGTTGATGTTAGAGTTATAGCTGCAACGAACCATAATTTAGAAAAAGAATCTTTAAGCGGAACATTCCGTTCAGACCTTTTCTATCGTTTAAGTGCTTTACATATTCAAGTTCCACCACTAAGAGAACGTGTAGAAGATATTGAACCTTTAATAAATCATTTTATTGGACTTTTAAATATAAAATATGGAAGAAATGTTGCCTGTCTGACAAAAGAAGCTATACATCTGCTTTCACAATATAGATGGCCTGGTAATGTAAGAGAACTTAGAAACCTTATTGAAAGACTTTTTGCGGAAAACCAGACCGATGTTATTGGTTTGCGTTCACTAACTGATTGGTTTCAGGAACGTCAAATCGCTGCTCAATATGCTATGGATCAAGAATACCGTGAAGTTATTGTTCCACCAAATCGGCAAGCTATACTTTTAGGTAACAATAATCAAAATAATGGGATTTTAATGCCAAGCAAAGGGAAAAATATAACTAAAAAGAAACTTATCGATGCTTATAAGCTTGCTAACGGCAATATTACTGAAGCTTCAAGAATTTTAGGAATACACAAAGCTACATTTTATAGAACTATGCATAATCTAGGTATTACTAGAGAAGAACTAAACCAGTAATTTTTAGTTAAAGATAATTTGAGATATAATCGTCATTTCAAAAGACTGTGCTAAAACTCGAAATTTGATGAAAAATCAGTATTAATTTGTTTATAACCTACCCATTGTCATAAACGTATAGCTTTCAGGGCT
>CAJOQX010000236.1 GCA_905236865.1 Candidatus Rifleibacteriota bacterium | reverse complement strand
GCGTTAGTAACTTCTGCTTTTTTAGCAATTGCTTTTACGAGTTCTGATTTATTCACTTGAACCCTCCTACAAAATTTGGTCAAGTTTGATTATACATATATCTTGGAAATATGACAAGTAGAAAATTCACTAAAATTCATATTTTTTATAAAAACTTATGAATCTTAGCCTTTCCACAATACATAAACCTTTATTTAAGCCTATTTGCGACAGACAATTATTTTTAAAAATTTAATGGGTAACGTCATAAATAGATTGTTAAAAATGTGTAGTTTTTTGCTTGGGTTATATAACTCAGGGCAAACGCATTAAAATTTCTTTTCTGGATAGACTTCGTTTTGCTTTCAGCAACGCCACGTTGTCACGCATACTTTTTATGCTCACAATGACGTATAACTTGCGGTTTCGCAATGACGTTTATTACTCACACAAAGTTTATAATGATTAACAAAAACTATGATTATTACAAACTTTTATAATCATTAAAAAATCTTTAATGCGTTTACCCTGTTATAAAACTTCTAAAGTTTGTTATAATTCTGTAATTCGTGGTATATTTATAACTTTATATATGCGATTTCAATTTTTTAAAATTCAGTATTTAGAAAAAGCGTTAGCGATAATAATTATTATCGCAACTTTTACTTTTATACCTTTTAAAGTTATAAAAAACGGATTTTTGCCTACAGATGACGTAAATCGTCATGTAGCATTTTCAACAACAAACCGTGAATGGAGTGATGTGTTGGAAATAGCTCCAAAGCTTGAAGCTGATCACAATGTGGGCTGGCATAAAATACTAAGATTTCTTCATAAAAGACTTTGTATAGGTAAAAAAGAGCTGATTTATTTTTCTATAATTAGTTTATTTCTTCTTGTAAATCTTACTGGCTCATTAGTTACGCCTAATTTTGTTACTTGGTCGATTGCACTATTAATAATGTTCTTGTTTGATAGAACAATAATTTCTAGATTAATGCTTGGTCGTCCTTATCTTATTTCTTGTGCTACTTTTTTGGTGTTAATAAAAATATGGACTTCTGAAAAAGATAACAAATATAGTTGGATTTTGAGTTATTCGGTAACTATAATTATTTTGCTTTTGGCTGTTTGGATTCACGGAACTTGGTATAATTTTCTATTGTTGCCATTAGCAATGATTATAGCTGGAAAGTTTACAAAATCTTTAGAACTGACTTTGTTAATTATTCTTTCTACACTAATAGGGGCATATCTTACAGGAAATTTTAACCAGTTTTTGCATTATCATTTTTATGCTACTTTAAATATTTTTAAGGAACAAATTTTTAATTGGCAGTTGGTTAGCGAATTTGCAGAGGGTGATATTCATTTGTTTTGGATAGTTCCAACTTTATTTATAATAATACTCTTGATACACTCTAAAAGATTGAAATTTTATGATTTATCATCGGATACAACATTCATTTTCATTCTTTTAAGTTGGTTGCTGTCAATAAAAGTAATTCGTTTTTGGGTTGATTGGGGAATTATTGCTTTAATGTTTTGGTTGTCGCTAAAACTTTCTTTGTTGATACAAGATATGCAATCTATAAAAAGAAGAAGCTTTAAATGGTTTTATTTCCTTTTTATTATGATTTCTTTACTTATCCTTATTCCTAGATTAAATTGGAATAATCAGAAGGAAGTAAAAATGTTTTCTGTAGACTTTTCAAAACAAGAATATTCAGAGTATGAACCAAAAGATGGTGGAATTGTCTATAATGACAGTATGAAACATTTTTATTTTCAGTATTATAATAATCCTGAAGCGAAATATAAATATGTGCTTGGTTTTGAGCCTGCAATAATGAAGGAAGATGACAAGAAAATATATAGAGATATAGTATATTCAGGATTTTATTATAAATTATATAAACCTTGGATAGATAAAATAACTGATAAAGATAGGATATTCGCTTCTGTTGATTTGAGTGATTATTATCCTAAACTGGATTGGATAAAAGCAGGACAAAAACTTTATATAGGTAAATTAAAAGAAACACTAAATAATAATATCTACCACACCCCAAATCAGCAAAAACATGACTAATTATTTAGTTTTTATTGTAGTCGGTTTTTATCGTTTTTATTGTATAATGCTTAGTTTTTGTCTTGGTTAGCGAATCAAAAGATTATTCAAAATCCCAAGTAACTGAATAACATAAAACATCCATTTTGCTTGATTATTTGACTGCTGACTATTTTCTTCTAGCAAACCAATTACAACTATAAAAGGTAAAATTAACCAAATACTTGCATTAAAGTAGAAAAAAAATAAAAAAGTTAGACTGGTCCATCTTGTAAATTCTATTTTGTTTTTTTTAAGAAATATTATAGATAAGCCAATTAGGATAGCGATACTTAAAGCAATTATAAAATTGTAGTCAAATAAGGTTTTTCCAATAATCACGTATTTAAGAACTATAGAATAAAGAATAGCCCAAACAAAGGGTTGGTGTTTTAAAACTTCGCCTCTGACAAATATTGTGCTTATAACAAACCAAATAGCCATAGCAGAAGATAAGCATACAAATGGTAATCCTAACCCTACCTTATTGAAAGAAAGTGCGATGATAATCGCCATAAACGACTCAACTAATGGGTATTGGACAGAGATAGGGGCTTTGCAATATCTACATTTTCCTCCTAAAAATATCCAGCTAAAAATAGGTATTAAATCTTTTGCGTGCAACTGATGGTCGCATTTAGGACAAGCTGAAGGAGGAAAAATAACTGACTTACTAATTGCCATACGAAGAACAACAACATTGCTAAAACTACCAAGCAAACTACCGAAAATAAAGAAAAATACTGTCAAAAACCAATGAATACTGTCTGTATATGGCATATAGAATTACCTTATCAATTTAGCAACTATGATTTACATTGTTCGCTATAGTTTTAAGTTAAAATCTATATATTGTCAAGTTATCTTGTTTAATAGTCAGGGGTATCTCAAACTTTATTCTACAATACTATAAAAATCTGTTTCTATTAATCAAAATAATGATTATATTTGGAAAGAATTAGCTTTTTGTTTAATCTCAAAAATATTTTATAATTTTTTTTTAATTAGACTACAACAAAATAAAAAATAGTTTATAATGTTAAGATATACTTTAATTATAAACGACCTAAACAAATGGAGAAAGATATGAAGATATATGCAGGTTCTGACCATGCAGGTCTTGCTTTAAAAAATATTTTAATAGCTCATCTTGAAAAATCAGGTTATCAAGTTGAAGATTTGGGAACTTACACTTCTGATTCTTGCGACTACCCTGATTATGCTCATAAGGTTGCAGAAAAAGTTTTATCAGATAAAGATTCAAAAGGACTTTTGGTTTGTGGTTCTGGAATAGGCATTTCTATTGCAGCAAATCGTCATCCTGGTATTAGAGCTGCTTTGGTTCATTGCTCTCTTGAAGCAGAACTTTCCAGAAAACATAACAATGCAAATATTATTGTTATGGGTGGTCGTATCATTGGTGAAGAAATTGCAAAAGATGCTCTTGATAAATTCTTAGTTACTGATTTTGAAGGTGGTCGTCACCAAAAACGAATAGAAAAGATAGAGATAAGAGATGAGAGATGAGAGATGAGAGGAGAGGAGAGGAGAGGAGAGGGGAGGGGAGAGAAACCTCTAATCTCTAACCTCTAACCCCTAATCTCTAATACTTTGCATCTTAAAACAAGGAGTAAAAATGGAAGATATTACCAAAGTTACACCTAAAGGAAAAGAATTTGCAGACAGACCTGATTGGGACACCTATTTTCTTCGTATTGCAAAACTTGTTGCTCAACGTTCAACCTGTATGAGAAGACAGGTTGGTGCTGTTATAGTTAGAGAAAATAGAATACTTGCTACAGGTTATAACGGTGCACCTAATGGTGTTGCTCATTGCTTTCAGCGTCCAGAAGGTTGTTTGAGAGAATCACAACATATTCCGTCAGGACAAAGGCAGGAGTTATGTCGAGGATTGCATGCAGAGCAGAATGCTATATTACAAGCCGCTGCATTTGGTGTTTCTTTAAAAGATAGCGTTGTATATTGTACTCACCAGCCTTGTGTAACCTGTGGTAAAATGCTTATAAATGCAGGAATTAAACGAATAGTTTTTCTAGGAGAATATCCAGATGAACTTTCGCTAGAAATGTTAAAAGAAGTGAATATGAAACTTGAAAGGATTCAAATAGATTAAGTTATGGCAAAAATCCTAATCGACGGTGGCAAACCATTAGTAGGAACTATAAAGGTTAGTGGTGCGAAAAATGCAGCTTTACCTATTATAGCAGGAGTTATTCTGAGCACCAAACCAGTTAAATTAAATAATGTTCCAGCTTTAAACGATGTTGTAACTATTTCAAAGGTTTTAGAATCTATCGGTGTAAAGGTCGCAAGAGTATCTAATAATTCTTATGAATTTAATGCTTCAGGAACAATCAGTGAAGAAGCTCCTTATGAACTTGTGAAAACGATGAGAGCTAGCTTTTTCGTTATGGGACCTCTTCTTGCAAGATTGAAAAAAGCTAGAGTTCCGCTTCCTGGTGGTTGTGCCATTGGAGTTCGCCCTGTAAATATTCATTTAAAGGGTTTTGAGGAATTAGGAGCCAAAGTTTCTATAGAAAACGGTTGTGCCGTTGCTATTGCAGAGCGTCTTGTAGGTAAAAAAATACATTTGGATTTCCCGTCTGTTGGAGCGACAGAAAATCTTATAATGGCTGCTACTTTAGCAGAAGGAGAAACAACAATAGAAAATGCTGCTCAAGAACCTGAAATTGTGGATTTAGCTAATTTCCTTAACGCTTTAGGAGCTAAAATTAAAGGTGCTGGCGGACCGAGTATTATTATAGAAGGTGTTGAAGAGCTTGGTGGTTGCGAATATAGCATAATGCCAGATAGAATAGAAGCAGGAACTTTTGCTGTTCTTGGTGCAATTACAAAAGGACCTATTAGAATAGAAAACTGTTCTCCAAATCATTTATTAGCGTTGATAGCAAAATTAAAAGAAATGGGAGCAATTATAGAAACTGGCGATAATTTTATTATTGCTGGTGCAAATGAAAGACTAAAGGCTACAGATGTTAAAACTCTGCCTTATCCTGGTTTCCCAACTGATATGCAAGCACAGCTAATGACTGCGATGTGTATTGCCGAAGGAACTTCTTCGATTACTGAAACTATTTTTGAAAACAGGTTTATGCATGTTTCAGAGCTTTCTAGAATGGGTGCTAATATAAATATTCATGAAAGAACTGCTGTAATTCATGGAGTTTCTGGACTAAAAGGAGCTCCTGTTGAAGCAACAGATTTAAGAGCAGGAGCAGCAATGGTTCTTGCTGGTCTTTCTGCTCAAGGTCACACTGAAATTAGCCAAATTTACCATATAGATAGAGGCTACGAAGACTTAGTTGGACGTATTCGTAAACTAGGTGCAAATATTACACGTATAGAAGAATACAAATAATAGAAGAAGGAAAAGTAGTATGCCAGAAACTTCAAAAAAACGATTTGAAAAGCTTATAGAAGGTCTTAATAGTTCTGATAGAGAAGTTAAATTAATGTCTATTTCCGCTCTAGGAATTTTAAAAATAAAAAATCATTCTGAAGAGTTACATGACTTGCTTTCATCTCCTGATAAAGAAGTTCTTTTGGCTACTATAAAATCTTTAGGACAGATTACAAATCCAGCATCTGTTAAGTATTTGATTGATTTCATAAGTAATTCAAATGAAAAGATTGCTAAAGAAGCTTATGAAAGTTTAAGAAAGATTGATTTGTCGTCTGTGGAAGATATACCTATAAAGGCTTGTGGTGCAGACCAGCCTGTTCCTTTAAGAAAAAAGATTGTAGAACTTCTATTATCTTATAACGATAATAAAGTTCGTTCTTTAATGAATGAAATTCTTAGACAGACAAGGGATTCAGAACTTCTCGTTCCAGCAATAAGCTATTTTATAAGGTTTCCTTCATCAGAAAGTCACACATCTCTAAAAATGCTTTCTGATAATCCTATTTGGAATATTTCGTTAATGGCTAATCTAGCTTTGACAAGATTAAAAGACGAGGGCGCTTACAATCAAATAAAAAGACTAGTAATGTCTTCTAATGCAGAAGTTAGACAGATAATTGTAGATGCTTTGAATTCTCATCCACTAATTGAAGATAGAGTGATTTATCAACTTTTGTTAAATGACAATAGGGCAAATATTAGAAAAGCGGCCTTGGATGGTTTGGTTCTTTTCGCTGCTGATGAAAGAATTAAAATAATTCGTCAATTGATTATTACTGAAAAAGAAAAAAATATTCGAATTGTTCTTGTAAAAAAAGCTGCTGAAGAAAAAAGTTCTTTTCTTTTTGATGATTTGTTCAAACTTTTACAATCTTCAGATGAAGATTTGCAAAAAGCTAGCATAGAGGCATTAGGCAATATTGGGGAAAAAATAGTAGACAGGATTATGATTGATTACGAAAGGATGCCTTTGCTTATAAAAGAACAGCTTCTTCTCGTTCTAGGGCGTATCGGAAGCTCTAAAGCTTCTTCATTGGTGAAAGAAGCTCTTTATGCAAAAGAACGTTGGATTAAAATCAATGCTATTGAAGCGGCTGTTAATATAAAAACACCAGAACTAATTGAATCGTTGAAAAATGTTATAAAATCCACAAATATTGATATTTGGGTGATGGCAACGGCTATTTCTGCTATTGGAAGAATAAAAGACGACAATGTTGTAAAAATATTAATTCCAAATTTAAAGAATAAAGATGCTAGAGTAAGAGCAAACACAATAGAAGCTCTTTCTGCTCAAAATTGGGAAGGTTTGCCAGAAGCTTGTTTCCCAATGCTTAAAGATAGAAATGACCGTGTTAGAGTTAATGCCGCTATTGCTCTTTGGAAAAGTGGTCATTCTGAAGTTTTTGAAGAATTGGAAAAAATGTCTCACGACAGAAGTCGATGGGTTAGGGCTTCCGCTGTATTTGCACTTGGGCAGATTGATGACCCTGCTGGAATTCCAATTCTAATTAGAATGTTGCACGATAAAGAAGATATGGTTTATAGAAATGTTCTTGAAGCTTTGAGCATTCGAGGCGATATAAGAGCTTTGATACCTTTACTTAATGAAGCAAATAGAACTCGTTTAAAATCAGAGATTTATGAAAGTATATTGGACCGTTTTGCACAAAATATAAAAGAATAAAAATAAAAAAGTTTAACAATATAATTGTTAAACTTTTTTATTCCCTCTTGACTTATGTTTCTTTTTATTTATATTATTAATATAGAACGCAGGGAAGCGTAAATATTTTAGTCTGTTCATGGAGGAAGCTTAATGCTAATTAGCATAATAAAAACTTAACTCCCAATAAAGTAATAAATCTAATTTCTATTTCAGAAATTAGCATATATATTTAACAGAGATACATAAAATTAGATTTTTGTCTGATTCAAAAAAATTTTGAAATTTTTTTTGAAAAAATACTTGACGAAAATTTAATTTTGTGTATCTTTTTTAGTATCGCAAGGATGCGAAATAATGGACTGGTTCACGGAGGAATCAAACTATGTCGTTACGTGTAAATCATAATGTAACTGCAATTTCTAGTCATTCAAGTCTTGTTAGATCTAGCTCTCGTCTGGAAGGTTCTATCCAAAAAATTAGTTCGGGACTTCGCATCAATCATGCTGCAGATGATGCAGCAGGGCTGACTATCAGCGAAAAAATGAGAAGTCAGATTAAAGGTTTGAATCGTGCCAAATTGAATGCTCAAGATGGTATGTCAATGTTACAGACTGCTGAAGGCGGTTTGAATGAAACTGAAAGTATTCTTCAGAGATTACGCGAATTAGCTGTTCAGAGTTCAAATGACACTTTGACAACCAATGACAGACTTGAAATACAGAAGGAGGTCAACAGCCTAAAGGAAGCTATAGATAGTATTGCAAATTCTACTGAATATAATACTAAAAAGTTACTTGATGGAAGTCAGACAGCTCTTGTATCTTCAAGTAGTAAATATATAAAAGGTGTTGCCGTTGGTTCTGGTGTAGTCGCTGGCGATTATGCTTTAAGTATGACAGTAGTTCAGGGTGGTATATCCCAAATGCAGACTACTCAAATATTTAAAAATAAAAATACTGGCGAGTTAGCTCAGGGTAATACAAGGCTTGAAGATATAGCCGAATTCTATGATGAAGCTGGCGTATTCTCTTTGACTACCCCTCAAACACTTTATGCTACTGGTAATTCCGAAAACTTTGAATTCACAATAAATGGTAAGATGACTCTTAATGAGTTAGCTTCAACATTGCAGGATGCTTTGGCAAATACAAATGCTCTTGGATTGAGAAATTCACATGTTAGCATGGTAAATACTGTTCAAACAGGTGTTTCTGGTATGGGCGGTTATTTAGAATTAGTTTCTGGTAAAGTTGGCGAAGCAGGTAATTTCTCAATTATAGGGCCACAGATTGTTATGGATGCTTTAGGTCTATCCGTTACTAGAGAATCTGTAAACAATGTTGTTATAGCAAATGTTTTGTCTGACGATCCTAATGCAATTATTAGTGCTACTACAAGTGCAGACAGAGTTTCTGGAATATTAGCTGGTATAGATGTAGTATTTGATTCTACTCCAGCACAAGTAGCAGGTAATGGTGGAATTGTCGAAGGGCTTCAATTTTCTGCTCCTGAAACACTATCTTTTGAATTTCAAACTGGTGTTTCTGTTACTTCTATAGTAACAGTTTCTGTAAGTTTTGCTAAAGATAGTAGATATTCAATGAATGGTATAGTTGCAGAAATTAATGCTCAAATTGCTGCTGTAACTGGTGGAAATAGTGGAATGGCAGCAGAAGTTGTAAATGGTCAGGTTCGCTTAAATTACAGACCAGAAGATGGCAGAGCTCCGACAGGTATTAAAGTAAATGCTGGTAGTAATACTATAGGTATTCCTGCAGGTGACTATATAGGATTCATAGACGGTCAAAAGAATTCTCAACAAGGTATAAAGGGTTTTAGTCTTCTTACAGATTCTAGCAAGGTTAGTGCTGGTTTAACTATCAGAATAACCGATGGTAAGAATGCTACTATTGACGTTTCTGTTGGTGTTACAATATCAGCAGGTCCTGATTTAGTTGAAATAAATGAATGGCTTACTACTTGGAATCGAAATATCGAAGCTGCAACAGTTGCTGCAAGACTTGATGAAGTAAATGGTTCTTTGGCTATTACTTCTACTTATCTTGGCGACTATAATAGCGAAGATGTTCGTTTGTATCAAAGTTTGTTGACTGTAGAATCTTTAGTAAGCACTGTCAATACTGCAATTACCAGTATGGATATATTTGGTTACAAAGATTGTACTGCAATAGGTGATGGAGATACAAATTTTAGAGTCCATATAAAAGATTCTAGTCCTAAGTATCACATAGGAGCAAATGAAGGGCAGAAAATGCCTATAACAATTTGCGATATGTCTACAAAAGCATTAGGTATCGATAAGCTAGATATGACAACAAAAGAAAGTTCTCAGATGTCATTAAGAAGAATAGAAAAAGCTTTGTCTACTGTATCTGGTGAACGTTCTAAATTAGGTGCTTACATGAATCGATTAGAATATACAAGCAATAACTTGGAAAATGCCAGAACTAATATGACCGATTCAGAATCTCGTATAAGAGATGTTGATATGGCTTTAGAAATGACTGAGTTTTCAGCAGCTCAGGTAATGCAACAGGCTGGCACTGCTATGCTTGCACAAGCAAACGCATTAAGTCAGAATGTTCTAAGCCTCCTTCAGTAAAATGACACTGAAGCCCCATTAGATATTATCTGATGGGGCTTTTGTTTTTTATAATCTCTCTATTGTGTTGATACTAGAATTCCTAATATTGTTCAAAAAAAATACGGATTAAAAACATAAAATTAAACAATAATTTAAATAAATAATTTGCCACAATAAAAAAAATTGAATATACTCTTTGCAGTATTATAAAAATCTAAAAACAGGAATTAGTAAAATGCTAAACAAAAACAAAAAAGATTGGGGTGCATACCTTTATCTTATGCCTGTAATAGTTATACTATTCGTCTTTCATGTGTTACCAATTTTTATGTCTCTAGGCGTAAGTTTTTACGAATGGGACTTGATTGGTAAACCTGAATTTGTCGGTGCAGGCAACTACACACGTCTTTTCGATGACCCTATGTTCTGGAAATCAATTTGGAACACTATTTATTACGCTGCATTGAGTATTCCGCTGACTATATTCTTGTCAATGGGAATAGCCATTCTGCTTAATAATCCTATTAAAGGGTTAGGATTCTATCGAACAGCTTACTTTATTCCTGTTGTTACTTCAATAAATGCTGTAGCAATAGTTTGGAATTTTATCTATCACCCCGAAATAGGGCTTTTAAATAAGGTTATTGGTTGGTTTGGAATATCGCCTGTCGCTTGGTTGCAAGACCCAAATTGGGCAATGCCAGCAATTATTTTAATGAGCGTTTGGAAAGGTCTTGGCAACAACATTATTATATTCTTGACTGGTCTACAAAACATTCCAAAACATCTTTATGAAGCAGCACGAATAGATGGTGCTAATCGGTGGCAACAGTTCGTTCATATTACTTGGCCAATGCTTTCACCAACTACTTTCTTTATTTTTACAATGTCAGTTATTGGTTCTTTCCAAGTATTCTCTCAAGTTTATATGATGACACCTCGTGGCGGTCCATTAAAGAGTACTATGGTTGTTGTTTATTACCTCTACCGCAAAGCTTTCGATCAGTTTGAATTTGGCTATGCTCTAGCTATGGCATTTGTTCTATTCTTGATTATCTTTGCTTGCACTCTATTCAACAAACTTTATGTTGAAAAGAAAGTTCACTATTCTTGAGGTAGTTAATCATGTTATTTCACTTTTCTAAAAGTCCATCTAACAATAATAAAATTATACATCTAGAATATGTTCCTGTTCATATACTACTAATTCTCGGTGCTTTCTTTATGTTGTTCCCATTTGTTTGGATGATTAGTGCGTCATTCAAGAGCAATCAAGAAATCATTAAAAGCCCAACAGACAAAATTGTTTTATTGCCAGACTCAATCAGACCTTCTTTCTTAAATGACGAATCAGATAAAAAGCGTATCAAAGAACAGAAAGAAATAGATGATGCTTGGTATGCTACACCAGAAGATAAGAGAGACCCAAGAAAGAAACCCTTTGAATGGTGGGATAACTATAAAAATGCTTTAAAGGCACAACCATTTTATAGGTTCTTTTTGAATACTCTATTTGTAAGTATTACTGTTACAGCAGTTTCTCTTTTCTTTGCTTCTCTAGCGGCTTATGCTTTTGCTTTCTTTAAGTTTCCAGGTCAAAACGCTGTATTTTTAATGATTTTAGGAACAATGATGCTTCCACAGCAAGCGTTGCTTATTCCTAACTACATTATGCTTTCAAAAATGCACTGGATTAATACTTATCTAGCTTTGACAGTTCCATGGCTTGCTTCTGCTTATGCCGTATTTTTCCTAAGACAGTTCTTTATGCAATTGCCGAAAGACCTTTTTGAAGCAGCTATTATAGATGGCTGTAGCAGATTTGGTTTCTACTGGAGAGTTGCATTGCCACTCTGTAAACCTTCATTGGTAACAATGGGAGTTTTTTCTTTCTTGTCTAACTGGAATGCTTTCGTTTGGCCTTTGATTGTTACTAACGATACAAATCTTAGAGTTATTCAAGTCGGGTTAAGCTACTTCTCTTCTGACGCAGGAAATGAATGGGGTCAGCTAATGGCTGCCTCTACAATGACTATTCTTCCATTGGTTATTATGTATTTCTTTGCCCAGAAACAGTTTGTAGAATCTTCTGCAACATCTGGTATGAAGGAGTAATAAAATGGGATTTAAAATAGGTAATCACAGAATTACAGGAATGGATGCTTTCCTCATTATAGTTTTTATCTTTTGGGTTTTGATAACTTATCAGATTTTCTGGGCTGATACAGGTGATAGCAAATCTCAATCTCAAGCAAATACAAATGGAAAAACCGAAATAGTTTTTTGGCACGCTATGGGTGGACCTCTTGGCGAAGCTATGGATAAACTGATTAATGAATATAATAACGACCCAAATAGCAAATGTTACGTAAAAACAATAAATATGGGTGGTTATGATACTCTACAGAAAAAGCTTCTAGCTTCTCTTATTGCTGATGAAGCCCCAGATGTAGCTCAATGTTTTGAAACTTTGACTAAAAAGTTTATAAAACATGAAAAAATAGTTTGTATTGATGACTTAATTAATGCAGATATTGAAAAAGCTAAATCAGAAAACAAACCCATTGAAGATATTAGAAACGATATTATTCCTGCTCTAAGAATAAATAATACTTTTGCTGGTAAGCTTTATTCTTTTCCTTTCAACAAAAGTGTTCAAGTACTTTATTACAATAAAGATATGTTTAAAGAAGTTGGTTTGGACCCTGAAAAACCACCTAGAACATTTAATGAATTACGTGCTTATTGTCAGACCATTGTGGATTACTATAAATCCAAAGGTATAGAAGGCAAATATGGTTATGGTTGTGCCAAATCGAACAACTGGAGCTTTTTGAATAGAATAAAAGCGAATAAAGGCTATATTGTCAAACGTGATAATGATGGTATTTTAAAGTGTGGCTTTAATGAAAAAGCCGCTATTGATTCACTTAGCTTCTTGCAGGATATGCTCAAAGATGGACTTGCAAAAGAAGGGCAAGCATTCGATCATCAGAACGAATTTATTGCTGGTAAATGCGGAATTATTGAATCAAGTGTTACTAGTAAAATTTATATGAATCCAGATTTCAGAATGGGTATGGCTCCTGTGCCTGGTATCGAAGATGAAACTTTGCCTGGTGGAGTTTATAGAAGCACAATTCTTTCTGGAACAAATATTTGTATATTCAAGAATGTTGACTCCAAAAAGATTGAAGGTGCTTGGGATTTCATAAAATGGTTTACCAACACTGAAAACGGCGTTAAATGGAGTATAGGCACTACTTATATGCCTGTAAGAGTTTCTTCTGTAAATTCTGGTTTGATGAAAGCAGAAATGCAGAAAGACCCAAATCTAAACGCTATTTATGGCTATCTTGATAATTTAGCTTTTGAACCTAGAATTACAGCTTGGTTTGAAATTAGAGACCTTATTGCTGATTATCTCGAAAGATGCACTCTTGAACATAAAGACCCCAAAAGCTATTGTGCAGAAATGCAAAAAGACATCGATGGTATGCTTAAACACGTTACTGACACCGATGATAACAAAGAATTAGGCAATGTGGATATGTGATGATACCTAAAGAACTACAAAAAGAAGCTCAAAAAATAATAAATTTGCTAAAAACAAGCAACAACATACTTATTACTTCACATCTTAGACCAGATGGAGATGCAATAGGTTCTGTTTCTGGTCTTATGAAATCCTTAGAAAAACTAGGTAAAAAAGTAGATGTTGATTTGATTGATGGAATTCCTTCTAGATTTCCATTTGTTTGGCCAGAAAACCACCAACTATTAAAAGAAGTAGAAATTGAATCTAATCATGATTTAATATTAGTATTAGATTGCGGTGATGCTGAACGACATGGTGTTAAACTTAAATATGACAAATCAAGAACAATTATGATTAATATTGACCACCATGCCAGCAATGTAAATTTTGGCGATATAAACTATGTGGATACTGGTGCACAGGCAACTTGTGAAATAGTAACTTCATTAATAGACCTAGGAGAATTTCCTTTAGATACAGATATTGCTGAAAGTTTAATGTTAGGTTTGATGACTGATTCAAGAACTTTCTCTAATGAAAATATAAGATATACGACCCATGAAGCAGCTGCTAGATTGCTTAGAACAGGGTTAAGCACTTCAAGAATTTTGAATACTTTAAATAGTGGACGTTCAGAAGTTGATTTACGTTTACAAGGTTTTGGCTTGACTAATTTTAAGCTAGAGTGTAATAATCATCTAGCAACATTAGTTGTTACACAAAATGACCTTAAAAAACTAAATGCAAATGTAGGTAATATTTTTGCTAGTGGAATATTTAATATTCCTCTTACTATACAAAGTGTTACTGCATCTGTAACAATATTTGAAAGAGAAGACGGTATTTCTGCTTGTGAATTTCGTTCAAGAGGCGGAATCGATGTTAAAGAAGTAGCTGTGGCTCTTGGAGGTGGAGGTCATATACCTGCTTCTGGGTGTAGTCAAACAATTCCTATTGAGGAGATGGCAAAAAAAGCTATTGACTTAATGAAAAAACAAGTTAATAAGTTTTATAATCAAGATGAAAAAGAAAATCTATAACAAATATTTAGTCGTTTTATTTATTCTTTTGCTGTTTGCATCTGCAAATAGTCTTTTAGCTGTTCAGGCAAAGAAAAAAGTTGCTAAAGCTCAAAAAACTGCTTTTAAGATAAATAATATTGGAGAATTTTTTCTACAAATATCAAAAGACAAACAAAACTTAGCTAGTTATCTATTATTTAAGCCATCAAATCAAAAAGCAATAATACTAGATAGCTATGAAGGATTAGTTCCTTATGAATTGCAGTATTCTGACTTAGATAGTGATGGAAGAATAGAAATAATCTCTACTTTAAGGTTTCCAGAAAGCGAAAATGTAATACCATACATTTATACTCTAAACACAAATAAAAAAGAAATGCTTGAAAAGATTTTCCCTAAAGAAGAAAATGAAAGCAAAATGCTGAATTGCAGAGAAGTTTATTTTAATAACAAAGGCAATCAGCAGATTTTATACTTGAAATATCTTGTTAATTTCCATGATTATGCTCCTCCAGAATTATACAGACTAGAGATGTATCAACTAAAAAATGGACTTCTAACTTTAACTCAAGTTGGCTATAACGAAGGAACTCATTTTAACCTTTTGATGAATCTTGGAACAGAATATTTATTTAAAGGGAAAAGTGCTGAAGCTGTTTCTTGTTATAGTAAAGCTTTAGATTCCCAAAAAGGAAATATGCCCAAAAAGGCGATTCCTGAATTGCTTTTTTATTATGCAGAAGCTTTAAAATTTGCTGGTAAATATTCAGAAGCAATGAAGAATTTTGAAGAAGTTGTTCTTAAATATACAGATAGTGAATATACTGAAATTGCTCAAAAAGAGCTTGAGTTTCTGAATGCAAATATCAATAATCCAAAAAATGTTGATTTATTAAATAAGTTCTTTAAAATTCTATTAGAAATTGATTATACTCATTCTGCTGAAGGCTTAAATCATCTAGATAAATTTATATCTGAAAATAAAGATTGTAACTTTATGGATAGATTATTATATATGAAAGCCGAATTGCTTATTGCAGATAATAGATTAGATGAGGCAATGGAAATATTTACCAATATAAAAGCTAATTTTCCAAATTCAAATTTAATAAGCTTAGTTGAGGAAATGATAGAAAATTTAGATAGCAAACCCGAGGATATAGAAGGGCTTTAACTGAATGGCAAGGGCTTCAACTAAGAAATCGCAGAATGATTCAGCCAATAGCGATAACTTTAAAAAACGACTTATTAGAAATTTGATATGGAGTTTTTTATTTATAATAGTTCTTATACTAATATTTATTGTAATTCCAATAGTTAGTAGAAATTATTTTGTTCAATCTTTAAAAATATCTGAAAGTATTTTTGTTAGTGCACCAGAAAGAATTAATTTAGTCAAAAAATCAGAAGTAGGTGTTTGCTATCCTGTAAAAATAAACGGTTATACTTTTTCTATTCCTGATAAATTTACACCTGTAAAAATAGGTTATAATGCTGCTGAATTTAGAATCCATTCAAGAGTTGAAAGCCGACATATCTATATTTATGCTGAAGAAAAGACAAAAAAAGTCAATTTTAAATCTAGTGGAATATCGAGATGGTTTCTCCCTTCTGAAATGAGGAAATTACTTCCTTTGGTTCTTAATTCTGATTGGCATCCTATTAGGCTCATGTTTAAATATCAAATTTACGCTACTGAAGGCATAAATTCTAAAATATTTCAAACAAAATGGAATGAGAATCATGTAGGGTTTATTTTCCCTTCATCAGGTAATGAAGGTTATTTAGGTCGTATTTTCAGAATGGATGGAGATGGGACTGTAGATATTTTAATATCTGACACTGTTCGCCCTGTAACTTTAACTGACTGGGTTGATATAGCCATGAAGTTGGAAACCCCTAAAAAAGGTGAACCAAAATCAACCAATAAATCTAAAGAAAAAAGTGAATATAACTTAGATGAGCTTATCGAACAAATATTAAAAACAGGCAATCCAAGTATTCAAAGAAAAACTTTAAGCATAGGTCTTGAAGAATATTTTAGAACAAAACAACCTGAATGGTTAATACCCGTGGCCATTGTTATGCAAAAAAGAGGGTTTTATCCTGATGTTCTTGATATGATTCAGCAATTTAGAAAAAATTTCAAAGCAGACTCTAAATATTTATCAAAATGGAATGATTTGGTAGATAAATCTGTTTCAGAATGTCTTGATATAGAAATAGACCCTGTATCTGATTTAAAAGATCTTAATATTTATTGTAAAAATAAGACTAATTTGGATATAGATCTAGTAACTTTAGACATTGAAATTTCTTCTAATTTCGGCAATAAACAAAATTTTACAACCACGCTTTTCACTCAAACTACTCTTCGCTCGAAAGAAGAAAAACGAATAAAAGTTAAATGTCCTCATGATTTTAATCTTGCTGATGCAACCACTTTAGCTCATCGTGTAACAGAATTGAATTTTGTGGAATAGAATTAAATTTGATTTTTTTGTAATATCATTAAAGGTGAAAATTTTCTGTTAAGTAGAAACAAATTAAAACTAGTCAAATTAACTTTCAACAATAATTTTAGTTTTTGATGGGTCTACTTTATCTTTTTCTATTATTAATTTTTTTATTTTTTCTGCTTTGATAGTGCCACTAGTTGGGTTGAAAACACTGTCTATAGTATTGTTTATTTGAGCATCTACAGTAGAATACTCAAAAGCTAAAGTTGTATTGATAAGCTTACAATTTTTCATTACAAGGTTTTGGATATAACAAAGTCCTTGCAGGCTTTCGATAGTGCAATTAATGAAAGTTAAATTTTTAGAGTTCCAACCTAAGTATTCTCCTAAAATAAAAGAATCGTAAACAGTTACATTTTCACAGTTCCAAAAAGCATCTTTAGATAACAAACGGCTGTTTCTAATAACTATATTTTTACCGCCATCTAGAAAATAATTGCCATCTAACGAAAGGTTATCTATTTCAACATCAGAAGAGTTCATTCCAAAATAGTCGCCTTTAGCTTGAACATTGTTAAGTTTTATATTTTTGCAATTCCACAATGTTTCAGAGGCATTTGCGAAGAAAACATTGTTTAATTCTATACCTTCACAACGTCGAAAATTTTTTGGAGCTTCAATTATACAGTTTGATACTTTTATATTATTTGTATACCAAACGCCTGAACGAGCCATTTCTAGCCAGTTTGTTTTGTCTGTTTTTATATTGTTACAATACCAAAGAGGGTATTTCCATTTAAAAGTAGATTTAACAAGCTCAATATTTTGACTTTCTTTTAAAGGAGATTCACCATTGTCGAAAATGCTATCTATTATTAAGAGGTCATTGGATTTAAAAAGTGCTCTTTCACCAGTTAAAAACTGTTGCTTTATTTCTTTTCTCATCTGATTACCCCTTTATACATAACTTGTATTATTATAAATAACATAATGATTATAATTTTTTAAAGTAAATTTTTATTAAGCTGATTATAAATAAAAATAAAAAAGTTTGTTTATTTATAACTTTTTGGTAAAATAAGAAAACGCTAGGAGGTTTTTAAGCATATATGGCTATCGATGCTTTGATTAAAACTGTATTATCTGAAATGAAAGTTGCCATTAACTCTAAGACCGTTATTGGTGAACCAACAGTTTGTGGAAAATGGACTGTTATACCAGTTACAAAAGTTTCTTTTGGTTTTGGTGCTGGTGGTGGTCAGGGAAAAAATGAAACTAATTTTGGTGGAGGTTCTGGCGGTGGTGCTACTCTTGAACCTGTTGCTTTCCTAGTTGTAAGCGATAAAGAAGTTAAACTTATTTCTTTAAAAGAAAGAGAAACTGTTTGGGAACGAATCTTAACTCCAGAAGTTGGCGAAAAAGTATACAATAAACTGATGGGAATAGCTAAAGATGGCGATGAAAAAGAAGAAGCTTCTCAAACTTCAGATACAGAAACTAGTTCAGAAACTAAAGCGTAATTAAATTTATAATAATACTTGGAGATTAACTATGTCAGATACTATAACCATTGATATGTTGAAAAATGTTTCTTTATTCAATAAACTCGAAGATTCAGACATAGAAAAATTAGCTCAGATTGTTCAAAAAGGAACAATTCCTGCTAATGAAGAATTCTTCAAGGAAGGCGATGAAGGTGATGCTTTCTATATTCTAACAAATGGTGAAGTAGAAGTATCAAAAATAATTGACGGTAAAAAAGTAGTTTTAAATACTATCAAATCTACTGATGAAAACAATTTCTTCGGCGAAATGGCTTTAGTTGAAGAATTGCCTAGAAATGCCACTATTGTTTCTAAAACAGAATGTGAAATCTTAGAGCTTGAAAAAAAGAATTTCGATATGCTTCTCAGGTTAAATTCTTTTGTGGCTCTACGTATAATGACAGCTCTTACTAAACGACTTAGAGCCGATAAAACAGTTCCAAAAACAGAATCAAAACAAGAATCTGTTCCAACTAATGCAAAAATAATCACATTCTTCAGTCCAAAAGGTGGGGCTGGTAAAACATCTATTGCAACTAATGTGGCTTATGGCATAGCTAAATATTTGAATAAAAAAGTTTTGCTAATGGATTTAGATTTGCAGTTTGGCGGCATCGCTTTTATGCTTGAACTAAAAGTAAAAAAGACGATTGTTGATTTAACCGAAGCTGGAGCAATGAGAAGTTTTGATGATATAAAAAATTGTTTAGTCAAACATAATTCTGGATTTGAATTGCTTTCTGCTCCTTTGAAACCTGAACAATCAGAAAATGTTGATTCAAACCACCTCAGAAAAATAATAACTTTATCCAAAGATCAGTTTGATTATATCATTATTGATACTCATTCTTTATTGCAAGATATATCTATTAATGCTCTTGATTTGTCAGACGTTATTATGCTTGTTATGAATCCTGATATGGAACATATTATAGCTGTTCACAATTGTCTAAAAGTAATGGATAGTCTAAAATATCCGAAAGAAAAAATACATCTTGTTCTTAATAGATTTGGTAGTCCATTCAGTTTGCCAAAAGAACAAATAGATGGGGCTATGCAAAAAGACAATGTTAAGATAAATTATTCTATTCACGATGACGGAAAAGTTGTTTCTAATCTTATAAATAATAGTAAGACAGTTTTTGATGACAAAGAAAAGTCTGATTATCGTAACGATATAGTTTCTTTAATTAGTGATATTACAAAAGAAAAGTTACCACCAGAAGCAGGACAATCTTCTAGTGGAATATTTGGAGCTATAGTAAATTGGTTTAATTCTTAATAGTTGACAAACCATAGCCAGCATTTTTTACCAACTTAATAAAAACGAAATTTTTTATAAAAAAAAAGATACAGCTAGTCGATAACTCGCTTGAAGTGTAAATTATTGACATCAAGGAGTTATCATGTCTGTAAATCCTTATAAAAGCGAATTGCAGGTGGCTCGAAATCTTGTTGCACTTAGATGGGCTAGTATACCTGTTATTTTAATATTTTGTTACTATGCTTTCTATTATAGTTTTGGATCGAATTTAAAAGAAAGATTAGAACCTATATATATAATTTGTTGTATTCTTGCTGCTTTTAATATTTATCTTACACTTCATATATCTATGCTTTCAAGGCAGCTATCAGTAACAAAAGGATTAACAACATTAAAAAGAGCTATATTAAGAGTGCTTTCTCGATTCTTTGCTAATGTAAAAACAAAGGGTTTAAGAGGGCTTTTTAGCATACCAAGTATTTTAATTAAAATAACTAGCATTATTTATCTAATGTTTCTAGAAACAGTCAAAGATTTTCCTGTGAATCCAGTTTCATTAGAGAATATAATGCATTTACAGATTGTTTTTGACTTGATAGTTGTTTTATGTTTAACAAGGTATACAGGTTCAACAGAAAGTCCTATGTTTATGATGGCTTCTATTCCTATATTTATAGCTGGTTCTGTTATAAGTGCAAAAGCAGGAATAGGCTATGCATTTCTAACCTGTGGTATATGGGTGGGTAATGCCATTCTTGTTAAAGAAGGGTATATGTCACATTTAAAATTTATTCCACCTAAATATGGTGATTTGCATGACTGTAATATCTGGATTGGAGCTTATTCTCTATTATCTATATTTGTATTTATTTCTTCTAGCATAATGTCACAAAAACTGACCCTTGCCTTTAAAGAAAAAGTAGCAGATTTGGATAATTCTCTTTTTATTAGTAAATCTTCAAGTATTTCTTTGAAACATGTTGCACTTATACAAGATAATCCATGGATTGTTGTTGATTCAAATGGAAAAGTTATCAATATTAGTGGTGCTGAAAGTTTACATCTTGTAAAAGAGGATTTGTTAAATAAAAATTTATTAAACTGTCTACCTGATTTAGCAAAATCAAATTTTGAATTTACTTCACAGTCTGTTTTGAATTCTAGAACTATGAAGAAAATTCCAGATGTAAAAATTATCTTAAAAGATAATATAGAACATATATTTGATTTGTTGATTAGCTATTACAGAGAATACGATGCCAAAGACAGACTTATGATCCTTTTTCAAGAGAAGACTTTGGAAGTAAATAGAAAAGAATTAGTTGCAACTCTTAGTGCTGAATGTATGCACGCAAGAAGCACTATAGACAGACTCAGTAAAGAGAATCAGAATTTGCAGATATCGTTAGACAAATTTACTAAGTTGTCTTCTGATAAAACGGCTGAAATAGAAGTTCTTAATACAAAAGTTAAAAATTTGGATAGTGAAAACAATGTTCAAAATACAAAGCTATCTGAGCTTATGGATAATCTTGCATCTATAAAGGCAGATAACGACCAATTAAGATTTGAACTTGAAAATAGACAGATGATTCTTGAAGATATATCTGATTTTATGAATTCTTGTGGCGAACTAGATGAACTAATAGGAAAAGTAGAGCAAAGAACAAAAGATTTATTTGGATTAGAAAATTCTTGTTTTCATGTTTTTGATGCTACAGATATGAATGAGCAAAAAAATGAAATATTGGATATTAGAAAAGTTTCACCAAGACTTCTCGATATTCCAAGAAATCACCCAGAAACGCTTGACCCTGCACTAACTGAAGGTAGACCAGTAGTTTTCAGTGCAGAATTAAGACCTGAAAAACCTTCCGCAGCATTGGCTATTACGAATGGTGATTTGAAAAGATTAGTAGCATTTGTTCCTTTAAAAGAAAACAATCAGCTTTTGGGGATGATGATGCTTGAAAAATATAGTGTTTCTGATAGTGCAGAAAACATTATAGATATGGTCAGTTTCTATTTAAAACAAGTTTCTGGAGCAATAAAAAATGCAGTAGAAAACAGAAAGTTGCAGTCACAAAATAAAGAATTACATGAAAATCTGATTAAAATGAATAGCAGTCTTGATTCTGTAAAAACAATGATAATGAGTGATTTCACCAAAGAGCCTGCTCCGTTCTCTAGTATGCTTTTTGAAATTAGCAAACTTTTGCCACTTCAAGATGCAATGCTTGTAAGGATTCAGACTGATGTATCTAAAATAGATTGCTTTTCAAGAATAGATAAATCAAAGGCTCTTGAACTTACAAAATTAGAAACAAAAATGGTTGAGCAGTTAAAACAAAATTATGAAAATAAAATATCGTTCAAATCAGAAGATGAAGTGGACGATGTTATATTATATCCGTTGGTAGATAAAGAAAGATTATTAGGTGGCATTTTCTTTTATCTGACCGAAGGTGAAAAAGATTTTGATGTTTCTGTAGCGGATTTTTGCGTGAATATTCTTTCTCATGAATTCTCTTTCTTTGTTCTTAATGAGGAAAGAGGAATATGGGAAAGTTTCTACTGTAACAATGTTCCTGCTTAGGTTAGTTGTTCAGAATTGTTGATGTAAATTTTCTATTTTTCGATTTATATTTATTTAAAGTAGTTTTACTTGGGGAGCTATAAGTATGAAAAAAGTTTTTTGTTTAATTATGTTGCTCTGTATTAGTGTGGTTTTTACAGGTTGTATCAGCAACAATAACAGCAGCAATAAAGATGAAGTTCAAACATTGAATATTTATGTTGCAAAAGATATTGTAAATCAAACCGAAAATGCGTCTTTAAGAGCTTCTGTTGCATTAGACAAAATAAAACTACTTTTTAATGGCGTAGAATTTCCTGGGCATAGTATGGATTCTGAATTTTATAGATTTTCAAAAGTAATGTATAAAACCCATATTATAGAAATGACTGATAATACAGCTTCGGCTTCTATTCATATTCTTTACGAAGATAATACACAACCATTAGAAATTGTTTTTTCAAAAGTTTCATCAGTTGAATTTATATCTGATCTACAGGTAGCTTCTATAAATGGTAATATGTCTATATCAGTAGATGGTAATGGAAAACAAATATTATATATAAATAATGAACCTCAATTTAACGCAAACGAAGTTGGCAGCATTTCGATGGAAAGGACCGCTTCTACTTCTGCGAAACTAATATTTAGTAATCAAGCTGGAGAAAAATTAGATATAAATTTTGATTCTTGCACTTGGAAAATTTCTGCATTGAACGATAAATTAGAAGTTTTAGAGAGCTGGACTAGTTCTGACAACTCTAGTATTCAAAATCTAGCTATCAAATCTATTGGAAGTAAAAAAGACGGAACTATTTATTATCAAGTAACTTTAACAGAATCAGGAGAATCTGCTGCAAAATCTTATAATTTGAACAACCTCAATGTTAGAATTGATTATATATACAGAGAAGATGGTGTCAATAACATTGTACAATCTCTTTCTGATAATGAAAGAACCTTATTCTATACTACTGGTAAAAATGGTAAATAAGATTATAAGATATAAGATGTAAGATGTAAGATATAAGATATAAGAAACTAGTCAAAAACAGCACCCATAAAAATGGACACAAAACATTTTTATGGGTGCTGTTTATTTTGCACTCTCAATCCTCAATTCTAAATTCTCAATTTCATCAATATTAATTTTTTACAAAGCTCTTGTACTTTTATTTGAAATATGGTAACTAAATATTTAATTCTTTTAAGAGAGAATTATTTAAAAAAATATTACTATTTTCAATAATTTGTATTTTTCTGTCCTTGTGTGTCATATAGGTGAGCAAGCTCCTTGTATTAACAATTAAGATGCTGATGGGAACAGTGCAAATGGAAATATAATACTTGAAATAGAAAATACAGAAAAAAATAAAATAGGGTTTTCTTGGTCTATAAAAAAAGATTTATAAAATAGGGAGTGAAAATAAATGAAGAAGTTTTCTTTATTGGCTTCTGTTGCTTTAATGATTTCAACAGTAGTTGTTTCTTCTGCAAATCCGTTCTCTGATGTTACTGCTTCTCACTGGGCTTATGATGCAACAAAAAAATTAGCGGATAAAGGTTTAATTCAGGGGTTCCCTGATGGAGAATATAAAGGCGAAGAAAAAGTTAGCCGTTATCATCTAGCTATGGTTATTGCTAGAATCTTGGCGAAATATGAAAATACTGTTAATGATAATTCAGTATTCACTAAAGCCGATGTTGAAACTCTAGAAAGATTAGCTGTTGAATTTGGTTACGAATTGCATCTTATTGGCTTTAAAACAGTGAAGCTTGAAGAAGATATTGTCACTTTAAAAGAAGATGTTGAAAGCGTAAAAAAAGAATAAATGGTATAAAAGAATATATAAAAAATGGTGGCTTAGAAAAAGTTAAGTTATCAGGAGACATACTTGTAAGAAATTACGGCTTGGTTCACGACAGAGGTTCTTTAAATGGCGTAAATAATGGTAAAAATCGTCGACATAGAACAGAAACAGGGCTTCGATTACAACTAGATTCCAAAATTAGCGATAAAGTATCAATGCGTGCAAGATGGAACATTATTGGAAATGAAAATAATGGTTTAGGTCTTAATTCTAATGAATGGTATGGCGGAAACAAGAATACAGCTGATGTTGAAATTGCGTATTTGAAAGTAAAAGATTTGTTGGGTCATGGCAATGATTTCAAATTTGGTAGAGATTGGTATCAGCATGGTCATGGTTTTGTCGTTCATAATTATATGGATGCTGTTAGCTATTCTAGACGTAGCGGTGATATAGATCTTGCTATGAATATGTTTTTTGAAAGACAAAATGGAGATGATTACTACAATATTTGGAATATAAACGCAGATTATAATTATAAAGGTCATGATTTGTATTTTGGTATTTACTATAACGAACGTGCTTATGATAACAATAATGTCAAATTAGCTAAAAATGAAAAAGAAGTTAGATATGAAGCTGGTTCTAGCGGTAAATTATCAAATAATAACGATAAATTAACTTATGATTTAGGCGTTGTTTATAGCGATATAGAAAATGGAAACGGTGTTAATCGTGATGCACAGGGTATATTAGGTCATGTTGCATTTAAATACGATAGCAAAAAAGATTTTAATGCTAAATTCGCTTTTACTTATGCTGATGACGAATCTGATGCTAATGTAAATGTAGAAAACTTTAATTCTTATTGTGAAGGCAACGAAACTATTTTTGATGATTTATATCTAGTTTCAATGGCTTATAATGCTAATACTAATTTAACTTTCAAAAATTTGAACGATTATAAACTTCAATTTGGTTTTAAAGCTAGAAATAATGATAAGCATAATTTTAGACTTGCTTATGATTATCTTAATAACAGATATGAAAACAAAGCCAATACATTTAACGTAAGAATCGGAAATCCAAATCCTGGTTTCTTCAATGATTTGGAAGCTAATTTGATAACTTTTGATTATACATACAGGATTGCCCAAAATACAAGACTTAAACTTGGCTATCAGAACAGCAAAATTGAAGCAAGAGATATGCCTGATCAAAAAGTAGACTTATACTTTACTGAATTGTTTAGCAAATTCTAAGACTTAGATAAAATACCCAAAAGACTTACAAACCGAAGCCCTTTTGGGTATTTTTTATTAGATATTATTTTAAATTATTAGATGTATTTGCTAAATCTTACTGTCGTACCTAATCCAGGTTGTGATTCCATAGAAAATTCATCTGTTAAAAGCTTAATTAATCCTAATCCTCTGCCTCTAGTGGAAGATAAACTTTTTAAATTGTCTGGAACAGTTACTTGATTCATATCAAAGCCTTGACCGCTATCTTTTATTGATATTTCAAGTTTGTCATCAAAAATTAAAAACTTAATTTCTAACTTAGTATCAGATTTCCCTTCTGCTCCATGTTCTATTGCATTAACATAAGCTTCGTCGACAACTAAGGCTAAATCAAAAATAGAGTCTTCATCAAAACCCATTTGTTTGGCTATTTCTTCAGCTTTTTTCCTGACAGAATCCTGATAGCGTGTAGAAAAAAGGTTTATGGTTATTTCTTTAGAAACCTTTTTATCTTTCATTGTATTCCCCTCTTTTTGCTCTTATATTAAATATAACACAAAAAAAGCCTTTCAAAAAGAGGGTATCTCTATTCACTTTTTATTTAAAAATATTTAATCGCTATAGACTGGTTCACCATTAATAATTAAATCATGTAGATAGTTTTGCCCTATATGATAGCCTATTTGTTTAAATGATTCCAAATCAAATAAGGCAATATCCATATAACGACCTACTTCGATTGCACCTATTTCATTTCCCATTGATAAAGCATGAGCAGCATGGAGAGTTCCAGCTATTAAGCTTTCTGAAGCACTCATTCTTAATTGTAACATAGCCATTGATTGAATTATATTAGCTCCGAGAAACTGACAACTTCCAGGATTATGGTCTGAAGCTATAGCAACTGGAAGCCCAGCTTGAATCATCTTACGAGCTGGAGCATGATGGCTTTCCATTAAATAAGTCGAAGTGCCTGGAAGAACTGTAGGTATTACTCCGCTACCTGCTAATTTTTTTATTCCTTCATCATTTGTCATCAAAAGGTGGTCTGCACTTACAGCACCAACTTCAACTGCCAAATCGACACCACCAAGAACATTTACTTCATCGGCGTGAATCTTTGGTTTTAAGCCAAATTTAAGACCTGCATTAAGAATTTTACGTGATTGTTCTACTGAAAAAGCTTTTTTTTCTGTAAAAACATCGTTAAAAACGGCACATTTTGTTTCTGCTACAGCAGGAATCCATTCTTTGCAGATTTCATCCACAAATGAGTCTGAATCATTGGTTCTATCAGCTGGAACAGCATGAGCTCCCATGAAAGTAGTTACTATTCTTATTGGATAAGCTTCTTTTAGCATTTCAATAACTTTAATCATTTTTAGCTCGTTTTTTAAATCTAAGCCGTAACCTGTCTTTATTTCAATAGTTGTGACTCCACTTTGCATAGCTAACTCGATACGATTAGCTGTTTCTATAAATAATTCTTCTTCTGAAAGGCTACGGACTGCATTTGTTGTATTCAGAATACCACCGCCAGCCGCTAGTATTTCTAGATAAGTTTTACCTTGAACTCTCATCTCAAACTCATCTGCTCTATTTCCTGCATATAATAAATGAGTATGAGAATCTACAAAACCAGGAACTGCAAGTAAACCTTCACCATTATAAAATTTAGCGTTTGCAGCTATTTTTACATTATCGCTCAATTCATTAGAATTACCAATCCAAACAATTTTGCCTTTTTTAGAAGCTATGGAAACTTTTTTTAACTCTTTTGTTTCCCAGCCAACTTTTGTTCCTTTTCCTCTATATGGATTTGGATAAATAACAGCAGAATCAAGATTATGTAGTATAAAATCTGCATAAGCAATTTCTTTATGGTTAGTCATAGTTTACTCCTCTTTTTTATCTATCAAATAGTAAAAACTTAGCTAATGGAAGGGTAAATATACCACTATTATTTATTTTCCTAGAACTTTAGCCTTCTTTTTCGTTATTTCTTTTTCAGCTTCTTCCAACAAGTCTTTTAATATTTGAGAATCTTTCCCTTTATCAATATAATAAGTTAATAATTTCTTTGAATGTAAAGGTAAGCCTTCGGTTAATAACAATTCGGCAGTATCAACTACCAAATCTTCACGATATAACAAGTCGAAACTTTTTTTGAATGATTCTAATGCTTTGTCATACTCATTTAGATTAAATAGTTCTACTTTTCCCAAATCAAAATATAAATTTACTTTGTCGTTATTATATTCGCCCCATTTTTCATATAAATCAGCATAAGTCTTCCAATCTTTTTTTTCACCAGCCGCAGCAGCTTTTTGAAGATAGTATGAGGCTACGCTTTCTATACAGCTAAAATAAATTGCAGGAATTAGTATTATTGTAATCAATAATTTAGAAACTTTTATTTCGTTAGGTATTTTGTCTATAAAATCAAAACCTTTTTTGAATCCAATATATTTTGCAATAATTATGAATAGGGATATTGCAAATAAACCTTTAACTAATGACGTTGCAGGATTCATATCGTTTCCATAATGTAATCCTGTAGCTATTAAAGGTATAAGTAATATTTCAAACCAAGAGATAGATTTAGAATAAAGTATATGGATAATAACAAAACCAGATACTAGACCTAATGACAAAGACATATTTCCGCCAATGCTATATCCAAAGAAATGTAAAACTAAAATAGTAAACGCAACTTGAATAGTCGAAATTAAAGAATCAAATAATGGAACAGGTCTAGATATTTCTTCATTTTTTTCATAAGGACTTTTCTGAAAAGATGCTGTTAAGGCTTGATTAGGGCAAGCACCCATGCATTTAAAACATTTAACACAGGCAGTATTTCTAACAACACCATTAATTTTAACTTCTTCTGCAACATTAACGTCCATAAAACAAGAATTAGAACATTCATTTGAGCAGGAAGAGCATTCTTTATTTCTTATTATTTTATATTTAGAAAATTTTTCAAACCAACTAAACCAAAGTCTAAATACGCAGATTGAACGGCAAAAAGCTCTTTCCCCAAATAGAAAAATGAGCAAAAAACCACTCACGATACAGGTCATACAAATCATAAAAATAGCTTTTGGATTTCCTGCCCAAACTTCTGTATATGATGGATTAAATACAAATTTTGTTGGTAAACCATTAAACCACCAAAATAATACTACTTGGGTTATTAAAATAATAAACCACGCCCATTGAATATATTTTGATTCAAGATGACGCATAATTGGTTTTATGCCACATTTTTTCAGAATCCATGCAAAAACATCTTGTGTCACACCCCAATGACAAAACCATCCGCAGAAAAGTCCACCAAAAAACAATGCGTGAATAAAAACGAGCAAAACAAAAATAGTTCCAGCTGAAATTATTCCTGTTTTTAATGTTAAGAATATTTCGCCAAAAGCAAATTGCCCAATTCTTTGGTAACCACAAGTATACCATAAAATTGCATGAAGGAAAAATAATGCGTATAAAATCCAAAGAATTGATCGTCTATGCTTTATCCAAAACATTTTAACTCCTATTTACTACTTAACAACATTGTAATCACTTTTTTTCTTTTTGTCTGTATCATCAGCAAAAAGAGCTTCTAAGAATTTTTCTGGTTCAAAAGGCATTAAATCTTCCATTTTTTCTCCAACACCAATAAATTTTACTGGTGCATTTAATTCTTCTTCAACAGCAAAAAGAACTCCACCTTTAGCTGTTCCATCAAGTTTAGTAACAATCAAACCTGTTATAGGCAATATTTCGTTAAATTGCTTAGCTTGTTGAACAGCATTCTGACCTGTTGTTGCGTCAAGAACTAGGAAGATTTCGTGAGGACCGCCATCACTTTCTTTTTGAATTATTTTCATGACTTTGTTCAGTTCAGCCATTAGGTTAGCTTTGACGTGCATTCTTCCAGCTGTGTCAATGATCAATAGGTCTGCTTCACGTTTCTTTGCGGAGTTAATTGCATCAAAAACTAAAGCTCCTGGATCACCACCTTCTTGTCCTCTAATAACTTCAACTCCTGCTCTTTCGCCCCAAATACCAATCTGGTCTATTGCTGCAGCTCTAAAAGTATCGCCAGCTGCCAAAATGACTTTTTTACCCTCTTTTTTGTATTTATTGGCGAGTTTCGCTATGGTGGTGGTTTTTCCAACTCCGTTAACTCCAATAATAATAAAAACTGTCAAACCATTAGGATTCATTCGTGGAGGTTCGGTATATTTTGCTAATTTGTTTCTTAATTGATTTCTTAAATCTTCATAAATGATATTAGAATCTTTTATATCTTCATCTTCTACTTTTTTACGAAGGTTATTTAGCAATTCATTAGTAGTTTTTACACCCACATCAGCTTCAAAAAGAGTTTCTTCTAGTTCATCAATTAAATCGTCATCGATTTTAGTGGTTCCAAGAACAAGTTTTTTTAACTTTCCTATAAAACCTGTTCTTGTTTTTTCTAACCCTTTAGATAGTCTTTGAAACCAAGTTAGTTCAAGTTCTTGTGGTTTATCTGTCTTTTGAGTTGTTTCTTCCGATTCTTTTTTATCGGTTAGATTTTTTTTTTCGGACTCTTCTTCTACTTTTTCTTCATCAACTTTGTTTTTCTCTGCAGAAACCTCTTCTTTTGTCTCTATCTTTTCTTCTATAATTTTTACTTCTTTTGTCGCTTCTAATGTGGACTTTTCTTTGATTTCTTCATCACTTTCTTTTATTTCTTTAGCTTCTTCGTCTACATCAGTATCAAAAGGAAGTAACCAAGCCATTAGCATCATTATAAGACCGCCTAGACCTGTTACACTAGCAACTAAAACTTGAGATGAGCCTGCCTGGTAGAAAATAAGCAAACCTTCTATTAGTAAGCAAATACCGATTAGAAAAACAACAACTCTTGTTTCATCCCATGGTTGCGATGAAACTTCAGTTAATTGCTTGTTTTCATCTGTATTATTAGCAATTTCTTTATTCTCAGATTCATTCTTTTTTTCAGTTTCGTCACTCATTAAAAAACTCCTATTCAGTCTTTTCGGAAAGATTTATATTACGTTCTTTAGGAGAACCCTTGCCATCGAAAGTAAATTCTTTAATTTTGTCATTGTCTTCAAGTCTGATTGAAATAGGCTTAGAAATACCGCCTTTTTGCATAGTTACCCCATAAATAACATCAACAGTTTGCATTGTTTCTTTATTATGAGAAATAACAAGAAATTGCGTCTTGTCTGCAAAATTTCTAAGCATACGATTGAAACGTTTAACGTTTGCTTCGTCTAAAGCTGCTTCAACTTCGTCTAACAAACAGAAGGCAGGCGGTTTTACTTCCAAGATTGCAAATAACAAAGCTAATGAAATCATTGATTTTTCACCACCAGAAAATAGTTCAAGAGTGGTGAGCTTTTTACCTGGAAGTCTGCAATGAACATCAACATCTGCTTTTAAAACATCATTTTTGTCTGATAGTTTTAATGTTCCGCTTCCACCAGGAAAGAGAATTTCAAAAATATGTTCAAAAGCAGTATTAACCATATTAAATGCTTCAATAAATTTTTCAGCAGAAGTTTTTTCTATTTCACTAATAAGGTCTTGAAGCGAATTTGCGGCTTCTTGTAAATCAGAAAGCTGAGAATTTAAAAAATCATATCTTTCTTTGGCTTTTTCATAATCTTGAATAGCCATAGCGTTTACAGTACCAAGTGCCACTTGCTCAAAACGTTTTCCGTTAATACTACCAACCAAATCGTCACGGCTTTCATATTTTTTAGTGTCAAAAATAGCAGGATCTTGATTATAGGCATAATCTACATTCAAAATACTTTCTTTTGTACTAATATGAGTATTTACTTCTGCCAATTTAATGTCTAATTCACTAAGTTTATTTTTGGTTGAATCAATAATCTTTTTACGGCTTTGATAGGTTCTGTCTAATATTTCAAGCTCTTTGGACATTCTTGTATATTCATCTTGAACAGCAGTCATAGCCTCAGTTAGTGAATCACGTTTTTTAGAAAGCTCATCTATTTCTAGTCTTAACCCCTCTATTTTTTGCTCATTATCTTTGCTAATTGTAGTCAGTTCAGTTATTTCTTCTGAAATTCTCTTCTTACGGTCTTCTAAATCTCTCTTACGTCTATTTGCAGCATCTATTTCTTTTTGAATACCTTTTTTTCTTTCCACAATTTGAGCCATTTCTATGCTCTTTTTGTTATACATATCGCTAAGAGCATTTAAACGAGTCATAATTGCAGATTCAACTTCTTTTTGGCTTTCTAATGCTTCTTTCAAATCTTTATTTTGCTGTTCTAAAGAGTTTAATTCAGAAATATAGTTAGCTAAATCTTTCTTGTAACGGGTAATGTCATCTGCTATTCCTTCTTTATCTGCACTAGCATTATTAAATTCATTCTGCTTAGAATCTAATTCAGATGAAGTTATCTCATACTGGCTTTTAAAGAAACTCAAAGAATTTTCTCTTTGGGTAATTGTCTTTTCACGCAAATTTACAGAATCAGAGAGTTTCTGTCGTTCAGCATTAAGTTTGCTATACTGCATTCTGACACTTCTTTCTTTACTTTGCAAAGAAGTAATCAAAGATATAAGGTTTTCTAACTCTCTTTTTCTGCTTAAAATACCACCAGCTTTTTTTTCTTCTCCACCACCTGTCATAGAACCAGAAGCACTGACTGTTTCACCATCGAGAGTTACTATTCTATTAAAATTCCTACTAATACGAGTATAGGCGACAGCGTTATCGATGTTGTCAAAAATCAATACTCGACCGAGTAAATTACTTAATGCTGTATAATACTTAGCGTCAAATTGTATTATTTGAAGGGCTACGCCTAGACAGCCTTTTACATTAGGCTTGTCTACTGTTGGTGGAGCTTTCATTAAATCTAAAGGTAGAAAAGTTGCTTTCCCTGCCTTATTTTGTTTTAAAATGGAAATAGCAGATTTTGCTATTTCTGCATCTCTTGTGATAATGCTTTGTATGCTTCCACCAAGAGCTGTTTCTAATGCTACTTCATAACCGTTAGGAACTTTTATCAATTCACCAACTATGCCACAAATACCTGTCAAGCGACCTGATTCTTTTAAAGCCAAGGCTGCTTGAACTCCGCGATAAATACCACTTTTGTCGTTCCGCATAGTCAATTCGACTATTTCTTTTCGTCCAGAATTTAATTTTATCTGTTCTGCAATTCCATTAAGCTCTTCTTCGGTTCTTTTACAATCTTTTTCTAATAAAGCAAGTTTTGTAAAGTCTGAATTTTGTTGATTTTTATTCAGTTCTATTTCTGTTTCAATTGTAGATATTTCTTTTTCAAGATTTGCAAGCTTTTCTTTTATTCCATTAACATTAGCTTGTGCATTTGCTACAGCGTTTTCTCGTCTAGCTAATTGTTGTTCCCAAATTGATATTTGCTGTTCGGCAGTATTTTTTTGAGTTCTTAATTCAGAAAGCTTATAAGCTAATTTTAAAGAAGTGTCTTTGTCTTTTGCTAGAGCAAGTATGTGAGCATCTAATTCTTGTTTTACAGAAGTTTTATTAGATTCAAGCTCAGACATTTCTTCTGAAAGTTTTGTTTCTTGAGATTCTTCTTCTCTTAATCGGTTAGCTGCATCTGTTATTTCTTCATCGCTATCAAGTAAATTCTTATCTATTCTGATTAATTCTTCTTCTAAGCTGTTACTACGAGTCTGTTTTTCTTTTATTACAAGCATAAGCTTGTTAATCTCGTCATGACGTGATGTAGTCTGCTTGATAATTGTATCTACTTCAGATTGACGGTCTTTTAGAATGGAGTCAAATTCATCAAACTTGATTTTTGCTTCGGCTTTCTTTTCATCAACTTCATTAATAAATTTTTCTATTTCATCAATTCTTGCTAATAATCCAATTCTCATAGAATTGATATTTTCTCTTTCACCATAGTAAGAATTTAAATCATATAAAATGAGGTCTATTTCTAATTGCCGAATTTCAGCCGCTAAAGCTTGATATTTGCGAGTTTTTTCTGCCTGTTCAGCCAAAGGTCCTAATTGATTCTCTATTTCAGATATAATATCTGTAATACGAGTCATATTGGTCTTTGTATGATCAAGTTTGTCTAATGCTTTTTCTTTGCGGTGCTTAAATCTTGTAATTCCTGCAACTTCTTCAATTAAAACACGTCTCGGTTGAGTTCGCTGAAAAATAATATCATCTATATCGCCCTGACCAATAACAGAATAACCGTCTTTACCTATACCAGTATCCATTAGCAGTTCTTTAATACTGCCCAAAGTAGTTCTTGTTTGATTTAGTATATAATTACTTTCACCTGAGCGGTAAAGCTGCCTACCAATACTTACTTCGGTATAATCTACAGGCATTGAATGGTCTTCATTGTCTAGAATTAGCTTAACCTGTGCAAATGCAGAAGGTCTGTATTCAGAAGAACCAGCGAAAATAACTTCTGACATTTTTGTTCCACGAAGTGCTCTAGGGCTTTGTTCACCTAAAACCCAACGTATAGCGTCACATACGTTACTTTTTCCAGAACCGTTAGGTCCTATTATAGCTGTAAGACCAGGAGTAAAATCAAAAACAGTCTTATGGCCAAAAGACTTAAAGCCCATTAGCTCAAGCGACTTTAGATGCATGAATTTGTGCCAACCTTATTAATCTATATATCATTGCGACTATTTTTTACTTATAAAATAGCAAGTCATAATATGCCATATTTTACATCAAATATCAAGTTAGTTAAAAAATAGAGCACAGGCTTGGCAATCCATAAAAACTATCAACCAATAATTAAGGTTATAATACAGACTAGTGTTAGCCATAACAAATCCCTTATCTCTTATCTCTTATCTCTCATCTCTCATATCTAAACTCATAAATTGTTTTGCGTTTGCCCTGATTAGTAGTTTGAAACTAGTTCTTTGTTTGTGGTATATTTTATTTAAATAAGAAAGGTATATAAATATGAAAAATCTAGCGATAATTACTGCTCGTGGTGGTTCAAAACGTATTCCAAGAAAGAATATAAAAAACTTTTTAGGAAAGCCAATTATAGCATATTCTATAGAATCAGCATTAAAAAGTGGCGTTTTTGACGAAGTAATGGTTTCTACCGATGACGATGAAATAGCTGAAATTGCAGAAAAATACGGTGCGAAAATTCCATTTAAAAGAAGTGAAGCAACTTCTAACGATATAGCAACAACAACGGATGTAATTATTGAAGTTATAGAAGAATATAATAAAAGAGGTATTTTCTTTGATTATGCTTGCTGTTTATATCCAACAGCTCCTTTTGTTAGCTCAGAGAGTATAAAAGCAGGTTTTGAACTAATGATAAAAAATAAAACTACTGCTGCAATACCTGTAGTGAAATATTCTTACCCAATTCAAAGAGCTCTAACAATAGATAAAGATGGCAAATTAAACATGATTTATCCAGAACATTCAAGAACAAGATCACAAGATTTACAGCCTGTTTTCCATGACGCAGGACAATTCTATTGGTTTAAGGTTTCTGAAATT
Organism: Candidatus Rifleibacteriota bacterium; assembly: GCA_905236865.1. Lineage (GTDB taxonomy): Bacteria > Muiribacteriota > Ozemobacteria > Ozemobacterales > Ozemobacteraceae > RUG334. Next base: position 2,540 of record CAJOQX010000236.1, on the reverse strand, counting down.
AATCACGATATGGAACTTCTAAAAATGAAAGCAAGTCCAATTATAATTTCTGAAACCCAGGTTCAAGATATTGATACAGAAGAAGATTGGACTCTCGCCGAATTGAAATATAAGAATTGTTTTAAAATATAAACCAATGTTAAAATCTCCCAATGAACAGACTACAAAATAGAATACTGATTAATTAAGAAAGGTTGCGTTTTCCCTGTCGGTTTTATAACTGTCTAGTCTAAGATATAAATCTATGATAATATAAAATCATGAATACAAATGATTTAGATAAAAAAAGCTTGGAAAATGCATTTAACCTTTTTGAAAGTGGTGAAATAAACAATATTGAAATAGGAACTACAAATGGGTTACAGCAAATTCACTCTATTTTATTTGGCGGTCTATATGAATTTGCTGGAAAAATCAGAACATTAAACATTTCTAAAGGTAATTTAAGATTTGCTAATACTCTTTATTTGAAAGAAGTTTTAGTTGCCGTAGAAAAAATGCCAGAGAATAATTTCGAAGAAATTATTTCTAAATATGTGGAAATGAATATTGCTCATCCTTTCTTAGAAGGTAATGGCAGGTCTATGCGAATATGGCTTGATTTAATGCTTAAAAGAAGTTTGAAAAAAGTTGTTGATTGGCAAAAAGTAGATAAGACTCAATACTTGCAAGCCATGGAAAGAAGCCCTATTAACGATCTAGAATTACGTGCATTACTTTTACCAAATTTAACAGATAAAGTTAATGACAGAGAAACTATTTTTAAAGGTTTAGAACAGTCTTATTTCTACGAAAACTAGAAACCATAAACTAACTTGAATTAATATTTCCATCATATTTTTATAGTCTTTGTGGAACTTTGAACTGGTCATCTATATGTTGAACAAGTTTTTCTATAAAATATAGTAATTCTTCATTTATTTTATGTCTTTTTTCAAAGTCGAATTCTTCAGTACATACAATAAGATAATTGTCTTTAGCTTCAACGAAGCAAATTTTATCCATTAATTCTTTAAAATCATGTAAAACATTGTCATTAAAAAATTCCTTTATTAAAGCGGTATTTTTCCCATTGACTAAACAAGTATTATTGTATTTATCAATATCTACATCTTCTAATTCGTCTTCTGTTAACCTATTATCTACATTAATATTGTATTTTACTTTAATATTCTTTATTAGCTCATTTCGCTCTGCTTCATTTAGGTGATTTGTATAAATAGGTTCAAATCTCAAAATAGGGTTATTCTCATCGGAATCTGTTATTAACCTCTTTCCTGCTATTGTAATTGTAGAAATGTTATCATACACATAAAACTTTGGAAAATTAACATTTTTAAGTAAAAATAAATAGAATCCATTTTTCTGAATTTCGTCTTCGTCCGAAAGGATTCCATGAATATATTTAATTACAGAACCATTAAAGATTTCTTTGCTTATCCCATCGTGAAAATCAATGTTACGTTTTAATTTATAAACTTTGTTAAAGCAAAAATTATCTATAATTAGGTTGCAATTCTTATAAAAAGTTAAATTTCTACTTATGCAGAAAATTCTAAGCTTTATTCGTTGAAATAAATGATATAAAAACAAATATATAAAAATTAAAGCAAAAATGATTCCAAAAATTATAAATATAATTCCAAAAGCTTTATCAATTGTACTTGTTTTATTAATTACGGATAAACCTTTTAGTAAAATGGCAACACTGATAAAGAATAGCACTAAAAAAAATTTAAAATTTAATTTCATAATAACACCATTTATTTATTCAGTATGATTTGTATTGAAATCCACATTCATAGCAAAAATACTAGATAATACTATTGCTGTTTCTTTTAAATTATTCAGTTGATCAGGTTTTAAATGAGATTTATATATTAACGTTAAATATTCGCTAATACCTTCTAAATACTCACAGTCAGAATTGTTAAAAAACCTATTGACCGCTTCACATATTTTATCTGTAAATAGCTGTTTTATTACTTTTTCAGGTCTTCCAATCAGAGTAAAATTTGTATTTTCATTTAAATAGACTTTATAATTATTTGACTGAAAAAAAGCTTTAGCCATTGCGTAAAAACAGGGTAAATCAATAAGTTTATTTCTTATAGATATTATTGATTGTTTTATTTGTTGATTATTGGAATTTAATCTGTCATAATACCCCATTGTAAAAGTAATTCCATTTTCTTCACCTTCTACAACGTTGGAAAAATTGGCTTGATAAGTTTGTATTATATTACTAGGATAAACTATCAAAAATTTATCATCTTTTTCTTTGTATTTATAATTATGACTTGAAGCATAATCTTTCATAATAAAATACCTCTTGAATTATTCTGCAATTGCTAATAATCGCAATATTATAACAATATTTGTTTTCTAAAACAATTTTCTGTTTTATAGTATTATTGTCCATTTCTATGGATACAGTTTATATATCTCTCAATTCTCAATTCTCAATTCTCTATATATTTCTTAATAAATGTTTACTTTCTTTTACTTTCTTTATAGTTGCTTATTTTTTATTAGCTTGT
>CAJOQX010000235.1 GCA_905236865.1 Candidatus Rifleibacteriota bacterium | reverse complement strand
TCTCTCCTCTCTTATCTCTTTTCTCTAAAAAGTTTGTTTGCAGCTTTTTTTTGACGATAATTTTTTCTTTTTTCTATAAAATTAAAAATGTAAGAAATTCTTTATTACTTCGGCGATTAAATATCAAAAATTTCTGGATTGCCACGCCTCTTTCAGAGGCTCGCAATGACGAATCCGAAAACACAAATTTTCGTTATTTCATTGCCATATTAATAATGTAAACAAGGGAGTTAATATGATATTTAAATGTAAAAGAGTTGAAATAAAAACAGAAGTAGACGGCGTAGAAATAGAAGGCTACGGTGCTTATTCTTCTCGTGATTTTGTTGGAGCAACATTATCTAAACCTTTTAATGGAATTAGATGCGGTGATGGATGGCATAGGCCTTGTTTCAATCCTGAGCCAATTACAGATGAACAGATAATCAAACCTTCAACTCAATATTTAATTGATGGATACAAAGAATGTCTTAAAATATTGAAGCATAAAGATGAAATTAAACAAATCAAGTTTGAAACAAAATTTGAAAAAGTAGCTCTTCAAGATAGACTTGATAATATGCTTAAGAGTAAGCAACTGCTTAAAAAGAAGTTTAAAAACGGAGAGCTTTCTCAAGGTGAATACCAACAATTAGTTCACAATTTAAATACTGAAAAATTTTATTTACATCAATCTATAGAAAATTGTTTTAAAAATATTTATGAAAAGAAATTCGGTGAAACAATAATAAAAAATCTTGAAGAAGCTGTTCAGATTCTGCTTTCATCTGCTGAAGAAAAGGATAATGCAAGCAATGCTTAAATATAAAAGATTAGGAGCCAGAAATGCCTAGAATGCCGATAAGACAACACAACGATGCTGTTTACGATTTTTGGGAATTACAGGAAGAATTTAATTACAGTTTAAACCATTATTATGGCTTGAATGATATTTTAAATGATTTTAATAAGCATTTAGAGCTTATTGAAGAATATAGAAAAAATATTAATGATAATTCAATAAACAAAAAAGAATTTTCAAAGATAGTCGCAAAATATGAAGAACAGACAAAAGAAAAATATAAATTCTTTTTAAATTTAAATAAATTATTAATTTCTTATTCCGAAATTATGAAAACTCTACCTGATTATAATTCAGAAGAAATATATCGAGAATTTAATAATACCTATGATAAATTGCAGCTTAACGAAAAAATTGAACAATTAAAAAATAATATTCAAAACATAATTTCTAATAATGATATAAAAATGAAGGAAAAATGTTTTGATGACATTATGTCAAATTTGGTTTTATGCCCATCAGGAGAATTTTTAATGGGTAGTCCTAAAAATGAATTAGAAAGAAGTATTGATGAAAAACAGCATAAAGTTGCTTTTTCTAAAGATTTTTATATTAGCAAATATGCTGTAACTATCGCTCAGTATGAGACTTTTATGAAAACTAAGGTTATTGACCTAGATGATGTTCTGAATAAAACTTCTGTTCCTATTACCAACATTAGCTGGGTTGAAGCAAAAGAATTCTGCAATATTTTAAATAAATTATTTCCAGAAAAAATACCAGAAGGCTATAAATTTGATTTACCGACAGAAGCTCAGTGGGAATATGCCTGTCGTGCTGGAACAACAAAATCTTTTTATAACGACAGTGATTTAAAAGATAATATTGAACAATCGGAAAAATTAGATGAATTAGGCTGGTATGATTGTCGTAAAAATTTTAATTTCACAAAAGTTAAGCCAAATGGTTTAAAAAAGCCAAATTACTGGGGCCTTTACGACATGCATGGAAACGTCTGGGAATGGTGCAGTGACTGGTATGACGATTATAATTTAGTAGATAATATAGACCCAAAAGGAAGCGAAGAAGGTAATTATAAAGTTATTCGAGGTGGTTGTATTGAAAGCTATGCCTGCGATTGTCGTTCAGCTAAGAGAAATTATGAAGAACCAGATGTAAAAGATAGATGTATCGGTTTCCGTTTGGCGCTTACAAACCACTCAACACCAAACACCAATCACACCGATGGCTTTAGCCTGTGAAATGACGTGTCAATTTAGCTTTTTTTGAATTGTGATTGCTTTGTTTTGGTCTAAGTGATTTAGAGTAATTATTGTTAAAAAAGCAGATTTAGTTTAAAATCAATAAAAACAATAAATACAATCCGAGGAACCAAATGAAAGACTTTCTTAATCGCTTTTTTAAGCTTGATGAACATAAAACTTCTGTAAAAACAGAGGTAATAGCTGGAATAACTACCTTTATGACGATGGCATATATTTAGCTATAAATCCAAATATACTTGGTGAGAGTGGAATGGATAAAAATGCTGTATTTACAGCAACAGTTCTTGCATCAACCGTAGCTACTTTATTAATGGCTTTGTTGTCTAATCTTCCTTTTGTTCTTTCTGCAGGAATGGGACTTAATGCCTATTTTACATTTACGGTAGTAAAACAAATGGGGTGTTCTTGGCAATTAGCTTTAGCCGCTGTATTTACTGAGGGTATTATATTCATAATTCTTTCATTAACTAATGTCAGAGAGGCTATATTTAATGCTATTCCCAAACCTTTAAAAACTGGAATAACTGTGGGGATTGGCTTATATATAGCTATGATTGGTTTAAAATCTGCAGGAATTATAATTTCAGATAAAGAAACTCTTGTAAGATTACTATCTTTTAAAGTATGGGGACCTCAAACTTGTGCGGCTTTGCTTACCATGTTTGGAATTCTCATTACAGGTACATTTATGTATAAAAAAGTTACTGGAAGTATCCTTTTGGGTATTCTAACTACTTGGATATTAGGAATAATATGTGAGTATACAGGTTTATATGTTCCAAATGCTGATTTAAAGTTTTTTTCTGTGATTCCAAATAAAATTATTTCTGCTAAGTTTACGTTAGCACCAACTTAGGGAGCTTTTTTAGATGGTTTTAAAGAAATACCCTTTACATTTTCTGGATTTATAGGTTTCTTTAACATACTATTTGCCTTTTTGTTTGTCGATTTATTTGATACTATAGGAACTCTAATTGGCTGTGCGTCTTCTGGAAATATGCTTGACAAAGATGGAAAACTTCCTGGAATAAAAGGAGCTTTAACAGCCGATGCATTAGGGACAACATTAGGTGCAGCTCTAGGAACCTCAACAGTAACAACCTTTGTAGAATCTGCTTCTGGAGTATCGGCTGGGGGAAGAACTGGATTAACAGCTTTAACAGCTTCTGGATTGTTTTTTATTTCACTGTTCTTTTCACCTATATTTTTAACAATACCAGCATTTGCTACAGCACCCGCTCTTGTTATGGTTGGTTATCTAATGGTTACTCAAATTACGAAAATTAATTTTGATAATCCAATAGATGCTGTTCCAGCCTATATTTCTTTCATTTCAATGCCTTTCTTTTATTCTATATCAGAAGGTATATCTTTTGGTATTATTTCTTATAATTTTATTAATTTAATCAGTGGCAACACACATAAAATACATCCATTGATGTACATACTGTCATTTCTATTTGTATTAAAATATGCTCTCATTTGAAGCTATTATAATACATTTTTAGTTTTTGTTGTAGTTGGTAGTTATTGTTTAATATTTAGTCAAGCGGAGCTTGGCGTGGTGAGTGGTTGTTGATGGGTTTTATTGAAAGATATAAGACCATATATGGAGACATAAGATTGAAGGGATTAGGGTATAGGGAGAAGGGATAAGGGAAGGCCAAACGAAGTTTGGCGGTGTGATAGGTGTTGGGTGATGGGTGGTAATTGTTTAAGCGTAAATTACTAATTTTCTATTCTTGGCAATGATTAGTATTTTGCAGAGCTAATCATAAACTTTAAAATGGCGTAGAGAGAATGGAATGGAATTGAAAATTGAGAGATGAGAACTGGATTGCCACGGCTTCTACGAAAGGGGGCGAGGACATTACTCCATACACTGAATTTTTAACAAATTCTTAGTTTTTAGACAGCCTCTACAAAAGGGGGCAAGAATAAATGACTGTGCATTAAAATTTTAGTAAATTTCGAGTTTTAGCACAGTCTCTCGCAATGACGTATTCATATACATAAAGTTAATAATGTAATAGCAGAATATCGACTATAACAATGTTTTGAAAAAAATATTAAATTTTAATACGTTTGCACTACATAAACAAATCGAATATAGAAATTTCTATAGTCTTGTGCTAAGATAGTTTTATGTCTAAATACACAGAACTAAAAAAGAATTTCTTGGGAATTCGCAGTCTCCTGCGTCATTTTTTCATATATGGAGATATGTCACGCTCTAAGGCACCAGATAAGACTTCTGTAAGAAGTTACGACGACGATTTACGACGTATAAAAAGTTGGTTTAAAGACATAATAAAATCGAAGTCTGTTGATGGGGAAAAACGCTATTCTGTTTGTGTAGACCCGTCAGCCGTGTCGAGCAATCCTTTTTTCTCTGCCTATAAATACAAAAGTTTCACCGACAAAGATATAAATCTTCATTTTTTATTACTAAGTATTCTTGAAAATAAGGAGCTTTCTATCAGCGAGATTTCAGATGAAATCTGTAATTTATCGGGGAATCCTGATTTTGAAACAAATACTATTCGCAACAAACTTAAAGAATATGTGGAACTTGGGCTTGTAAAAGAGCAAAAAACTAATAAAATCTGTTTATATTCACTAGAAGAAACTAAAATTAATGACTTTTTACAAGAAAATAAAGATTTATTAGAAGCAATTAAATTCTTTTCAGAAATTGCTCCTCTTTCTGTGGTGGGTAGTTATATTCTAGATAAGTTTGATTTAGGAGAAGAAAATAATATTTCTTACAGGCATTTGTTCTTGGCAAACTGCTTGGACGATGTAATAATCATTGATATTCTCAAAGCAATTCAGACAGATTCATACATAGAAATAACCAACGACAGCCCAAATACTCATAAAATAACAAAGAATAAATTATTCCCTTTTAAAATACTTGTAAGTTTGAATACTTGTAGAAGTTACCTAATGGGCTATTCCCCAAAACATGATAATTTTTCTTTTTTCAGAATAGATTATATAAAAGAAGTTAATATATTGGAAAAAGCAACAGAAACAAATTACTTCAAACAGGCTATTAATGAATCTTTACCATATTGCTATATGCTGACTATAGATAAAACAAAAGAATTAGAAAATTTTGAAATGACTCTTAGCATAGATGAAGAAAAAGAAAAACATATCCTTAAAAAGCTAATAGAGGAAGCTAGAGGAGGAAATATCGAAAAGATTGCCCCTAACGTATTTCATTACACAAGGCAAACTTACAGCACAAAAGAAATAATGCCTTGGGCGAAGTCATTTATTGGTAATATAATAAGTGTTAAAGGCAACAACAAGGAAGAAATTGATTGTATTAATGAAGATTTGAAAGAGATAGCAAAGATTTATGAATAATAAAGAAATTATTTTTAATGAAATATTCTCTAGCTATTATAAAGTTATGCGTGAATTAACCAACGCAGAACCAAAGAGCATTAAAGAATTGCAG
>CAJOQX010000234.1 GCA_905236865.1 Candidatus Rifleibacteriota bacterium | reverse complement strand
CCACATGTATGGGTTCGATAAATATTCATCTGATTTTCCTTGCTATGTAAGTTAAGTAATTTATTATTGTTTATGAAAGCTATAAATATTTGTAATTATTCGTTTTTTAGGGAGAAGGGGTTAGTGTGTAGGGAACTGTTCAATTCTCAAACTATCGAATGATTTTATTAATTCGTTAGCTGACAAACTAAACATTTCTCTAATCTCTAAACTCTTTTCCCTAATCTCTAGAAATAACTGATAGCTTTAAAAGGTTTTAAAACTACCAATATATTTATAGCTTAACTAAAGTGCTTGAATTTTACATCATCACAAAAAAAACTTCAAGAGGTTATAGAAACTTAGTCTTTTATGTCTTCTAATTTCTATGTTTTATATATGATTTTAAATAATATAGTTTGATATATTATCCTTTTTACTAGTGTTTCATTTATTCTTAACTGTTCAAAAAAAATGACGGTAAAAAATTGCTTATTGTTACAAATTTAGTGTATACTTGTAAAAATATATTATTGAAAATAAACTATTGCGGGAGTGATAGAAATGAAATTTAGATTATATCTTTTCGTAGCATTAATAGCTACTTTGTTTGCTGCTTCATTACAGGCAGCTCCATTGACAATAGGTCTAGTTCTTTCTTCTGGTGGTTTGCACGATGAATCATTTAATGATGCCGCTTATGAAGGGGCTCAATTATTGAGAAAAGAAGGAGCACTTGTTGAAGTTGTAGATCCAGGCTCTGTTAGTGGAATTGAACCTGCTTTAAGGTATTTTTGTAAAAGAAAATTAGATATGGTTTGTGCTGTTGGTGTTTTTGCTAGCGATGCTGTTAGGCACGTAGCCAATGAATACCCAAATACAAAAATAATTTTGATAGATGCAGTAGTTTCTGCTCCTAATGTTCTTTCTATATTGTTTGACGAAGAACAGGGTTCGTTCTTCGCTGGTGCTTTTGCTGCTCTTGTTAGTAAAAAAGGTTGTGTTGGCTTTATGGGTGGAATGGATTCTCCTGTAATAGGTAGTTTCGAAAAAGGTTTTAAGAGTGGGGCTACTTTTGTTAATTCTGACATAAAATTTGTTTCTAAATATTTAGGCAATACTCCAGAAGCTTTTGACATGGTTGATAAAGCAGAAAAAGTTGGTGCAGAATTACATCAAGCTGGTGCTGATATAATTTATCATGCTGCTGGAAAAAGTGGATTAGGTTTAATATCTGCTGCACGCCACAGTAATTTTTATGTTATTGGTGTTGACTCTGATCAAAGCAGAATCGCACCTGGTAAGGTTGCTGCAAGTGTTGTTAAGAGAATAGATATTGCTTTGATAAAAGCTGTGGAAGTTTATAAAAAAGGTAGTTTCAACGGTGGTGTATGGACTCTCGGTCTTCAAGATCACGGTATAGAACTTGCTTATTCTCGATTTAATCGTAATTTGATTACCCATGAAGTCAGTCTTAAACTTGATGAAATTGAAGATTTTTTAATCAATAAGTAAAATTAAGATAATTGTTAAAAGCCTCTATTTTGCATAAGCATAATAGAGGCTTTTCTTATATACATCTATTTGACAAATAATCTAATAGAATTTATTATAATAAGAGTCTGTTGTAAAGAGAGGAGCATTTATGAATAAACCTAATATATATGCTTGTTCCCTAATGTTAATTAGTTTTTTAAGTGTTTATTCACCAAATTTTGCTGATAATACTAATTCAACCACCATAGATATTAATGGGGAAAAAATGAATTTTGTCTTAAAAACCTTTGAGCAAAATGGAAATAAACGCTGGGAAATACAATGCAATGGTAATAATTGCTATGCTCAGCCTTTGCAAAATTCAAATATTTATGCCTTTAAGCTGTTTTTCGATGCAAATAAATATTGTAAAAATATATATAAAAATGCTTCAAAAGGTAACTGGCATAAAAATATAGTTCATTATGACACTGACAGTGATAACGCTATGACTACAGTAGAAACTTTGGCAAATAAAGATACTTGTATAGAATTAAGCGTTACTAATGGTGAGCCTATTATGGCTTTTTTAAGAACCACTAATGCTGAAGTTTCTAAAAATGCAACAGGATATGCTTTGATTGGTATGAGTCCTGATGAAGTTGAATCAATATTAGGAACATATCAAACTCAAGTAGAAAATGATGTTCCTTCTATGGTTTATTCTTTTTATATTGATGGCGGTTCAATGTATGAATTGAATTTAGGGTTAGATGATGGCAGAGTTTCTGAAATAATGATTTCAAATGATGCACCTGGTGAATGTGGACAAAAAAGTGGCGAAAGAACTTATTGTGACGGAGATATACCAGAAGGCTGGTATACCCAAGGAACGGTTACAGCTGTAAAACTCAATGTTAGAAAAGAACCTAAAACAGGCGAAGTTATTGCTAAAATAGGTATTGAACACCCAGAAATGATGTTTGCAGAAACTCGTGATACTGGTGATGAATATAAATGGGTGAAAATTCTTACAAAATCTGATAATTTGAAAAATTATTCAAAACCAGTAGAAGGTTGGGTTTATGGAAAATTTATAAGTCCGAGTTTTAAAAATTTTGATTATAGAAATAGCTTTTTGAACTGTTTTGAATATTTCGATTGGCTGCAAGATTTATTAGAAATGCCTGATTCAGATGAGTTAGGCAAGCCAGATGAAAATAATAAAAGTATATCTACAAAGAAATGGAATAATAAGGGTATAATTTTAAAATCTTACGTTTATGAATCAGGCGAATCTTATATGTTTGCTGGGGAATTAACAAAAGATAATTATGCTTTTGCTGGTCTAAAAGTAGGAGATAGTCTAAATAAACTTAAAGAATTTGATAAAAACCTAAATAAAGCTGGTTTTATTTTAGCTGATGGAAACAATATTTCAGATAATACTGTTATAAGGTGGTTGAACAAAGAAAGTTCATCTGATGATGGTTATAACCATGAAATAGAAATTGAAACTAAGTTAGGGAAGATTAATAAAATTAGTTTTAGCCGATAGGAGTTGTATTTATGACAAAACTAGTTTACCCCAATATATATATTATCGCTTTGTTTTTGATGACTTCAATAAGTTGTTGTGCTCAAGATGTAGAAACGAATAGCAACAGAAAGTTTTTTAATAGTGATATTATAAAAAGGATACTTGTTAAAGAACAGCTAGAAAACAATAATTTAGATAATAATATTAAAAGTTCTTCTGATGGTTCTGTAATTCCGATTGGTGATGATTTTAAGAATAAAAACATTAGATCTACCTCTTTTGGGGCTTGTGACATATTTAATAAAGAAGATAATGCATCGTTTACTATTTCTTTAAGAGAAGCTGTAGAAATGGCTTTAAAAAACAATATCGCTCTAAATATTGAAAGAATAGACCCTGATATATATGCCACAAATATTGAGAATGAAAAATCAGCTTTTGATACAAACATATCCGCTTCTGTTTCAGCCTTTGATAAAAGAAGCAAATCAATAAATGCTGCTGATGTTATTGGTAATAATTCCTCTAATGGGACAACAGCCTCTATTGAGGCAGAAAAAAAATCTACATCAGGGATGAAAACGAGTGTTAGTGCTTCATTAAATAGAAGTAGAACTTCAAGCCATTCTAGTCTTTATGCAGCTAGACTAGGTATAGATGTAACTGCTCCTTTGATGCAAGGTGCAGGTCGAGAAGTTAATCTTGTAAGTCTAAGAAAAGCCGAATTAGATTTAGATTGGTCAAAATATGAACTTTATGGTTATATTTTAGACTTTGTGTCAGAAACAGAAAAAAAATACTGGCAGTATTATCTTAGTGTTGAACAGTTAGAAATAGTTAAAGAATCTTTGCAATTAGCGATGCAACAAAGAGATGAAACATTAAAACGTATAAAAGTCGGAAAAATAGCAGAATCAGAAATTGCAGCGGCAGATGCAGAAGTAGCCCTTTGTCAAGAAGATTTGATTAATGCTGAAAGTACTGTTGTTAGTTCTGCGATTTCTTTGCTTCGTAATATTAATAACGATACTAAAGATTTTTGGAGAAGACGCCCAAATGTTATTAGTATTCCAAAGCTTAGAGATATAGACCAATATGATTTTAATCTTGAAGATTGTATTGAAGATGCATTGATTATGAGACCTGAACTTAGACAGGCAGAGCTATTACAGAGAAAAAACGAGCTTGATATAGTAGCTAGCAAGAATGGTATGCTTCCAAAACTTGATTTCTTTATTAGTCTTGGTAAAACAGGCTATTCAAAGTCTTTTGATGGCTCTGAACCAAGTTTTAGACATAAAGAGCCTTTCGATAGTTCTGTTGGTTTATCTTATGAATTAAATAGACATAGACGAGGTGAAAAAGCCAAATTAGATAAAGCCAATTTGAATTTAAAACTACAAAAAGAATCTATAAAGAATCTCGAACAGCTTATAAAAGAAGATGTAATTAAATGCTACATAGAAATAAAAAGAACTAAGGAACAGCTTGCTGCAACTGCTGCTACTGCACAAAAACAGTTAGAAAAGCTTAGAGTCGAAAATGTAAAATTTGATGTGGGTAAAACTACTGCTTTTCAAGTTGCTCAGGCACAGCGTGACTTAACTGCAGCAAAAATAGCTCAAGTAAAAGCTGTTACTAGTTATACTATTGCAAAATCAGATCTTCTTCGTGCTACTGGTTTACTTTTAAAATTCAGAGGCTTAGAAGTAAAGAATTAGGAATAGAGTAGGGGAATAACTAAGTTTTATTGCTTGTATCTATGGGAGTTAAATTCACTAAAATGGTGTGCTGGTTGGTATAAGAAACCTGCCCAAGCCCACCATTTGGTATGCGTTTAACATTTGAAACATCTGTATAATCTACAGCTACTTTGCTACTATTTTTTGCATAAGAGTTTAATGCTGCTAGACGTGCTCCAGTTAAAATGTTTTCTTTTGTTATATCACCCTCTATTTTTTTTAATAAAATATGTGCACCAGGAACATCATTAGCATGAAACCAAATGTCTCCCTTTTTCCCTAGTTTAAAAGTTATTTGGTCATTTTGTTTCGCATTATGACCAACATAATATTTACAATTATTTTCTTCTAAATAGGCTTTTATTTGTATTTTTATATTTTTAGAACTTTGATTTTTTTTAGAATTTTCTTTGTTTTTATTAAAACGATTCGTTTTTGTATTTTCATCAATCTGTAACCATGTTTCTATTTCTGCATTTTCCGCTAGCCAAATCTGTTCTTCGAACCATTTTATATCGCTATTTAATGATGAAATACGTTTGTCTACTTCAATTATTCCACGTTTTGATTTTTTATATAAGTTAAAATATTTTTTTGCATTTGCAGAAGGGGTTTTTGATGGGTCTAATTCTATTTTAACTATTTTATTTGTAACCCAATCTTCTGCTTCTAGCAATTTATCTCCAGATTTTAATCTATATAAATTTGCAGTTATTAAATTTCCTATATTTTGATATTTGTCAGAATCTTCATATTGCTTTTTTAGTTCTAATTGTTCTTTTAAAAGTTGTTTTTTTAATTTCAAACTCTTGTTTAATTGAGATATAACTCTTGTTTTTTCTTGCTCAAGTCTCTTTGGAGTAAGATTATCCTCTACATAATTCATTGCTTCGTTTACAGTCTTAAAATTTAATTCTTCTATCTTTTCTGTATCAGAGTCTATAATATGGTTTAATTTATATGAAGAAATAGTTTGAACTTTCCCATTTACTTTATATAAAAAAATATCTAAATTAGAGTTCTCTTTTATTATTTCTTTAAATATTTTTATACGGTTTTCAATAGAATCGCCAATAATAGCGGTTCTAAAAATAATTTCTTTTGTCATAAAAGGAGATAAATAACCTATTTTATTTATCCATTCGTTTTTAGGTGCTGAAAAAACATCAAATAAGTCTTTATCTTCAATATTGTTCGGATTTAATAATCTATATGAATCAGGTAAACGATATGAATCTCCAACTAAATTATTTGAAGTTCTAGAAATCCTATCTAATATTTTAAAATCTGAATTACATAAAAACACATCAGATATTCTACCTGTAAATTCGCAGATAATGTAGTAATCGTTTCTATGACCGAAATATTCATCTATAGAAATAAAATGAAGCTTAACAACTCTGTCAAATTGTCCTTCTGACTCGTTTCCTGCTAACGATATGTCTACTAACCTTGAATTAATGATAAGCCTATTCAAGCTTCTGACTATTAATGAATTTTTATCAAATTCATTGCATTGCTTAGAAAGCCATAATCCTTGATTTGGAGAATCTAAGCAAATACATAAGTCTTCCGTTTTGTTAATCGTTTTTAATCTTATAAAGATTGAACGATTATAGCGGTCGTAGGCTCTAATTACAATAGGCTTATCATTTATTTTTTCAGATAAATCTGTTATGTGTTTTTTTAATGTTAGATAGTCCATTCTTTTTTTACTATTTCTAATATTTCTTTTGGGCTTTCTACTAAATACGCATGGAAACCTGCTTTTATCCCAGCATCAACATTGCACTGACTATCATCGAAGAAATAGATGTTAGATGGAGAACAATTTAGTTGTTTTGCTGTTTCTTCAAATATAACAGGGTCTGGTTTTGTTAAATGAATTTTATGAGAAAAAAATAGATGGTCAAAATCATGGAAAAGCCCTGTTTTTGTTATTTCAGCAATATGTCTATCGTTTGAATTTGAAAGAAGTGCGAGCGTGCCATACTGTTTTATTTCTTTTAGTAAATCAAGACAATTATCTTTTAAAGTGCCTATAATACCGTCAAATTCTTTGGCAAAAAATTCAAAGCTATAATTGCTTTTTGTTTCTTCACAAAATTCTTTATAGAAAGTTTCAAAATCAGTCAAGCCTTGTTCATAATGTCTGGCAGATTGTAAATCGAACCAAATTTGACGTAGTTGAGGCTTTGTTAATTCTTTCCCTAATAGTGAACCTGCGTGCTGAATCCAATGAAGATTAATTAAAACACCACCCAAATCACATAATATTACTTTTTTCATAATGATTTCCTTGTTTCTATAGCTGATGAAATTGTATTATACCATATATTATACTACTTATTAGATTGCCGTATAAATAATACATTTAATTTTTTATAAATTTGTGATAAAATTCACATTATGAATGACGACAGCAATAAAAATATTACTTTGGGAACAATTATAGTCCTTTCTGCTGGTTTTATGTGGGGATTTTCTGGAGTATGCGGACAATACATAATGCAGCATAAGGGCATAATTCCTAGTTGGCTTATTCCTTATAGACTTGTCTTTGCTGGTCTAATTATGGTAATTGTAGGTTTTGGCAAGCAAGGAAAATATTTCCTAAATGTTTGGAAAAAAGACTATTTGAGACTTTTAATTTTTACCTTATTTGGAATGACGTTTTGTCAATTTTCGTATTTTTCTTCAATAGCAGCCTCAAATGCGGGAACAGCTACTGTTCTTCAGCAATTCAGTATTATTTTAATTATGCTTTATACCTGTTTTAAAAATAGGAAATTACCAAATATAAAAGAATTCATCTCATTGTTTCTTGCTTTAATAGGAGCTTTTCTTATAGCTACTCATGGGCAGGTTAATTGTCTTGTGATGTCTACTGCTGGTTTGTTTTGGGGTTTATGTAATGCTTTGGCAGTAACACTATACACTTTAATTCCTGTTAAATTGATTAAGGAATATGGAGCATTATCTGTTACAGGTTGGGCTATGTTTGTTGGTGGTATTGTTCTGCAAATTCTTTTCAGACCTTGGACAATAGAGATGAACGTTGATTTTCAAATATTGTTAGCTGTTACTGTTATTATAATTATTGGAACAATTTTACCATTCAGTATGTATCTTAAAGGGGTGGTAATGGCAGGTGCTAGTAGAGCAGCCATGCTTTCAAATATGGAACCTTTAACAGCTACAGTTTTAACGGCTTTGTTACTTGGTGAAAATTTTCATATATTAGATATTGTTGGAGCAATTTGTATTCTTTCTACGATTTTTATACTTTCTTGGTCAAATCAAAAAAACTAACTACAAAACAAACTTTTAGCAAAAATATACTAGAAAATATCGACTTTTAACATTTTTTCTAGTATAAAGAAATTTGTTGTAAAACAGAAACGAGTTTATAAATAGAGAAACATTAAAAGCTTGCCTAAAATTAGAAAGTTTTTCTTTGTAATCGTTTTATGAAAACTAGTTAATGAAAGAATACTAGAACGAAAATCAATAGTAAGTTAAGATTGGTAAGGTTAAAGGAAAATTGTTTGATGAATAATAACTTTAATAAAAAAAACAATCTACCCCCAAAAAAGCATATTATACCTGTAAAACCTGTCTTTTTGCCTGAAGATTTTTTTGATTCAGAGGGAAATGATGTTGATTTTAATTTTTCAGAAAAAAATAAAGTAGCTCTTGATAATCTTTCAAAAAAACATCTTGTCGAAACCTTAAATAATCAGAAAAATATTGAAGAGAATAAATTCCCATTATTTTCTCAAACCAAGCCTAGTTTTTCACCAGAAGATTATTTTGATGAACAAGGAAACGAAGTTTTAGAAAGAGATACTCACCCAACAAATTTTGAAAAAAATAGTAAAATACAGAAAGAAAATGAAATTGAAGATAGTATTAGCTGTTTAAGGTGTGTTCATTACTATGTTACTTGGAATAAAAAATATCCAAGAGGTTGCCGTAAATATGGTTTTGAAACAGACCTTATGCCTTCAGATACAATATTGATTTATACCTGCAAAAGCTGTGCTTATTATAAAAATAAATTCAAAAAAACAGACCCAAATATATTTGCTGAAATATTGAAAAATGCCAATAAATAATTAGTGGTTGGTGTTAGTTTGTTTATCTTAGTCCTTTTCAAATCTTTTATGTTTTGAAAAAATATTACGAAGAGAAATGTATCAATAAGCGTTTAAAAGCTCTTCATATTCTCTCCAGGTTTTATATTGTTTTAATAGCATTGGAACATCATCTTCCAATGAAGCCTAAAGCTTAGAAAATTCTATAAGCATTTCTATTGCTTCATTAATATTTTCCATTTTATTATTCATATTTTTATTAAATTGAACAAAAGCTTTATCTATTTCAACAGATTGCTCATCAGTTAATTTCCCACCTCTGAAATTTTCAGGAAGATCAAGCACAAAACTAACTATTTTGAAAAAATACTTAGTTTTGTGCAAAGACTGAAAATCGAGGAAAAGTAAACTTATTTGTTTACGAAGCTTTAAAGTTGTAGATAGGTTTTAAAACTTCGATAATATCAACCGTTTCACTAATAACATCTATTATGTCATCTATAGATTTATAAGCCATAGGTGCTTCATCTATAGTAGCTTCATTAACTGACGTTGTGTAAATTCCTTCCATAGATTTTTTGTAGTCTTCTATAGAAAGACTTTCCTTAGCAGCAATTCTAGACATTAATCTACCTGCTCCGTGTGGAGCGGAGTAATTCCAATCAGGATTGCCTTTTCCAACCGCTAAAATAGAACCGTCACGCATATTTACAGGAATAAGCACTCGT
>CAJOQX010000233.1 GCA_905236865.1 Candidatus Rifleibacteriota bacterium | reverse complement strand
GGTGAATTGTATGGCAGAAGTAAGAGTATTAAAAGACGAACCTTTAGAAAAGGCTTTGAAACGTTTCCAAAAGAAATGTCAGGAAGCAGGTATCGTTAAGGAAATCAAGCGCCGCAGAGCATATGAAAAACCTAGCGAAAAACAAAAACGAAAAGCAGCTGAAGCTCGTCGTAAACAGAGACGTAGAAGATAATTCAGCTAATAGCTTAGAATTGTGTTTCAAGACCACACAATACTTTTTGTGTTGTGTGGTTTTTCTATTCTTTGTATTTATAATATTTTTTAAACCGAATCTTGCTTTTGCAGAGGAAGCCAATAAAAAAGTATTTGTCGTCCCAGTGAATGGCGAGATAGATAACGGCTTGTCTTTCTTCCTTCAAAGACAAATTAGAAGAGCAGAAAAAGAAAATGCTTCGGCTATTATCCTTGAAGTTAATTCAAATGGTGGGTTGGTAACAGCTTCACAAGAAATGAAAGATGCTCTTTTAAAATCAAAAGTTAGATCAATTGCTTTTATTAATGGACGTGCACTTTCTGCAGCCGCCTTAGTTTCTATTGCCTGTAAAAATATTTATATGGCACCAGGTTCAGAAATGGGAGCAGCAACTCCTATAACATTAATTGGTGGTGGGGTTAAAGCTGCTGAACCAA
Source organism: Candidatus Rifleibacteriota bacterium (assembly GCA_905236865.1). Lineage (GTDB taxonomy): Bacteria > Muiribacteriota > Ozemobacteria > Ozemobacterales > Ozemobacteraceae > RUG334. The sequence goes on along the minus strand of CAJOQX010000233.1, from coordinate 4,406 downwards.
AGTTCGTTTCCGCTTTTGAAGGAGAATTTGGAGCTACTGCTGAAGCAAGAAATAGAGAGCCATCTTTAGCTAAAGCTATGGTTAATCCTAATCATGATTCTATAGAGGGAATTTGCCCAAGAGGTGAAATTCTTACTCTTACTGCCGAATCTGCTTTTAAACATGGATATTGTGATCAGATAACTGCTACTTTAACGGCAGTATTAAGAGCAGCTTCTTTGGAAAACTCTGAAGTTGAATCTATAGTTCCGACTTCTTCAGAAATAATAGCAAGATATTTAACTAATCCCACTGTCAGTACATTATTGTTTACTATAGCTTTTTGGTGCATGGTAATTGAATTTTATATACCTGGATTTGGAATTTTCGGTATCCTTTCGATAATATGTTTTGCACTATTTTTTGGTGGTCATTTATTTGCATATATGGCTGGCTTTGAGATTTTAATAATCTTTGTTGTCGGCTTAGTTTTGTTGCTATTAGAAATATTTGTTATTCCTGGGTTTGGTTTAACAGGTATTACAGGAATTCTGTGTTTATGTGTTAGTATTATTCAGCTTTATGGTGGTTTCGTAGAAGCTTTGTATGCAATAGGATATTTGCTTTTGTATACTGCGATTGCTGTATATTTGATTTATAAGATAGCACCAAAACTTGGAATATTTAATTTTTTAATTTTAAAAGAGAAAATGAAGACCGAAGAAGGTTTTGTTGCTGTTGCACCTGATGCTCATATTGATTTGCTAGGATTGCAGGGGGTGACACTTTCGATTTGCCGCCCTTCTGGTATTGCAAAAATAGGTTCTGAAAGATATGACGTAGTTTCAGAAGGTGATTTTATTGAAAAAGGTGAACATATAATTGTAAAAAAAGTTGATGGAAATAAGATTGTTGTAAAAAAAATGGAAGCTTAGTTTATGAAATATAAAAAATCTATTTTCTTGCTTATAATATTTGTCTGTTCTCTTTTTTATCCTACATTCATTTATGGTCAAAAGCAAATTTCAAATAATTTATTACAAGAAAAAACAACTTTAGCTTCTGACAGTGAAAGTGTAGTTTATTCTACGACAAACAAAGACTCAAAAGAATACGATACTTTTACTTGGGCTTCAATTATTGTATCTATAATGCTCGTTGGGCTCTTTTTGTTGTTTTTGGAAATAGCTATAATTCCTGGAGTTGGAATTACAGGAGTTTCTGGAACTATATTGCTGATTGTTTCGCTTGGTATGGCTTTTTGGAAGCTTAACAAGGTTTGGGCGGTAGGAGTAACTGTTACTGCTTGTATTGGTGTTGTCGCACTAGTATTGTTTATGTTTTTTGGTTTACCACATACTAGACTAGGTAAAAAATTTATCTTATCACAATCTGCTCCAAATCCCGAAGAAATAAGTGCTGTTGATGATACTAGCAAATTTATAGGGGCAGTTGGTATTGCTGTATCTAATCTTAGACCTTCTGGTATTGCAAAAATAGAAGGTGAAAGATTGACAGTTATTACAGAAGGTGACTTCATCGAAAAAAATACGAAAATAAAGGTAATAAAATCGACTGCTGGTCAAATAATTGTAACTTCATTAGAAGAAAAAATATAACAATTTTTAACTAATGCTTGATTTTGTTATCAAAATATTCCATTATATATAAGATTAAATATTTTTGGGGGTTTTAAATGGCTGGTCCTCTAATTGTAGTTGGTATTTTTGCTTTAATTATATTGTTTGCAATATTTTCTTATTTTTTCCCCTTTGGACTTTGGGTAAGTGCTGTTGCTTCTGGATTAAGTATAGGTCCTGCAAAGCTTATAGCAATGAGAATTAGAAAAATAAATCCTTACGATATTATTACTCCAGCGATTATGTTGCTAAAAGCTGGTATAAATATTGATTTGGACCTACTTGAATCACATTATTTGGCTGGTGGTAGAGTTGCTAATGTTGCTTCTGCTTTGATTGCAGCTCAGAAAGCTGGTATAAATCTTAGTTTCAAACAGGCAACAGCTATAGATTTGGCAGGTCGTGACGTTAGAGATGCTGTTTCTCTTTGTGTTAAACCGAAGGTTATCAATACTCCATTAGTTGCTGCTATGGCAAAAAATGGTATTCAGGTAAAAGCTATTGCACGTGTTACTGTAAAAGCCGACATTAATAAACTGGTCGGTGGGGCAACAGAAGAAACTATTCTTGCTCGTGTAGGCGAAGGTATTGTTACTACTATTGGTTCTGCTGAAAGCCACGAAGAAATTTTGGAAAACCCAGATAGAATTTCTAAAGTAATACAAGATAAAGGCTTAGATGCAAATACAGCTTTTGAAATTCTTTCTATTGATATTGCTGACGTAGACATTGGTGAAAATATCGGTGCTAAATTGCAGATAGATCAATCCGAAGCTGATATGAAGATTGCTAGAGCAAAAGCTGCTGAACGTCGTGCTATGGCAGAAGCTAAAGAACAAGAAATGAAAGCTTACGAACAAGAAATGAAAGCTAAACTTGTTGAAGCTGAAGCTGCCGTTCCACAGGCTATTGCAGATGCTTTGAAAGAAGGCAATATGGGTATATTAGATTATTACACTCTTAAAAATATTAGTTCTGATACAGAAATGAGAAAATCATTTTCTGCTATGGCAGAACCAACAAAAAAATTGACTAGATAAAATATCATGGATGATTGCCTAAGCATTTTAATTACTGTCGTTATTGTTATCATTTCCATTGTTAGTAACGCCAAGAAAAATGATAATTCGTCGTCCTCTTCTTCTAGTGGAAAAATTAACCTTGACGATATCTTCAATGAAGTAACTAATAATAGTAATAAACCTGCTAATAAAAATGGCTTTAACCAAAAAAGAAATAATCAACAGAGAAGAAATCCTTATAATTCTGAAAAACAACCTCCAAGAATTCAAAATAAAGAATCATTAGTTTCTTTTCAGACTTCAACTAATCACTCTGAACATAATTGCGAAGAAGTCAATTATGACAATACTAGCTCATTGGAAGGTGGAAGCGGTAGTTTCAATTTAGGCGAATCAGAACCAAGTGTTGAAATAAAACAACAACCTAAAATTCAAATAGAGCGTGAAGATTTGCTTAAGTCATTTATAATGTCGGAGGTTTTACAGAGGTACGATATTAACCGTATTTATAATAGAATACCTTCTATAAAATCAGATGACTGACCTTGATTCAAAATATATTGATTTAGAACCACCAAGTCGATTGGCTTGGTTGGTTTTTCGTTCTTTAGCAAGATTTTGGGCTTCTATTTTTTTGCCATATTATAGATTTTGGGGTGAAAATGATTTTAAGCCTGGTTCAGTTATTATTGCAAGAAATTTTGGATTACAAACTTGGATTTATGCGTTACGCTTTTTTAAAAGACCAGTCAGAATAGTATTAACAGACGATGACGATAATCTAAAGTGGTTTAATTTAGCGGTCAATGGTGGGTTAAATCCTATTGGTATTAGAGGAAATTACAAGCATAAAATTTCTACCATTAAGCTATTGTCAGATAAAGGCGAAATTGTCTTTCTGATTATTCCTAGAACAAATGGCGGTTATACACCAACTTTTATGCAGGAATTAGAGAAATGTTTAGATAAGAGAATTAGGCTTTTTGCTATAGAAGGAGCTATAGATGCACTTCCTCCTGATGGTGTGATACCTAAGTTTGCTTCAATTTGTGCTTTTTGCGGAAGACCTTATTTTAATAGACTTCCTAGTGAAGGGATTCTTGATGAACTAACATTTTTAGAATCTACTCTATATGATTTAAATATTGATGAAGAACCATCATTTTTTAGAAACAATAGGCGAAATTTGTGAATGATGAAATAGACCTTCACGGTTTAACAAAGTTAGAAGCAATTGATGCTTTGATTAAATTTTACAATAATAGAGTAAAAACAGGAAATTTGACACCCTTTTATGTTATTCACGGATATGGTTCTAGCGGTGTGGGTGGAGTTCTTCAAAAAAAGATACGTGGATTTTTGTTGAGCTTTGAAGATAATCTAGAATTTGATTATGGTAACAACCTATATACTGCTAATAATCCAGGAATAACAAGAATTATTCCCAAAAAGCCATTGCCAGAAACAATCGATTTATTAGGAGAAGAAATATTAGATTTTTGTGAGCTCCCAAAAACTATTTCTAAAATAACAGGGAAATTTCATAGATATGATGAGCCAAAAGTTAATTTAGCCCTTAAAAAACTAGAAAAACAAAAAAGAATAAAGTCTTTTTACAAAGGCTCATTTAAGGTATACCAAGCAATTTAATAGAGACGAGTAAACTCTTCCCTCTCTTGAGGCTGTCTAAAAACTAAGAATTTGTTAAAAAATTAGTGTATGGAGTAATGTCCTCGCCCCCTTTCGTAAAGGGGGATTAAGGGGG
>CAJOQX010000232.1 GCA_905236865.1 Candidatus Rifleibacteriota bacterium | reverse complement strand
GAATTAAGAATTATGAATTTTGAATTGAGAATTGAGGGTTGAGAGGCGAGATATAAGAATTGAGAATTGAGAGTTGAGAGTTGAGAATTGAGAGTTGAGAGTTGAGAATTGAAATTTGAAAATTGAGAATTGAGAATCAAGAATCAAGAATCGAGAATAATAAAAACCCATCAAGTTATAAATAAACTTGATGGGTTTTTGTTTGCAAGTATTTGATTTGATTAGATTAGGTTAATTTATTTACCAGTTACTTTTCTATAAGTTTCATAAGCTTCTTGATATTCTTTGTAAGCTTTATTTATTTCAGTACTATTAGCACCATCACGAACAGCTGTTGCGTAATTTTGATAAGCAGCTTGATATTTTTCTTGAGCTTCCTGAACACTAATATTAGTATTTGAAGCACTTGTTGGTTGTGAAGCTTTATTATTTCCATCATAAGTAGCTGGTATTGTGTTATCAGTTACTACTACTCTAGTATTAGAAGTATCACCTATTTTTGCACTTTCTTCTGAAACTTCAGGAGCAAATACTATACCACCAGTTACTTTATTATCAATTTTCTTTATTAAACTATAAGCAACCTTACCTACTAAACCACCTAAGAAAACTCCTGCAATCATTCCAACAGGACCCATTGACGACATTGCGACATAACCAGCGGCAGCACCAGCAAGGGTTGCACAATTAGATAAACCACCAGCTGCATAATCAGCTATAGTACCACCTACAACATAACCGATTATACCACCAGCTATAGTACCTAATGGAGGACAAAAAGCCGAACCTAAGGAAGCACCAGCTATAGCACCACCTATTTTACCTAAAATATTAGCATGAGGCTTAATAAAACTGAGGAGACTACCAAGAACCCCAGCATTTGCTGTCATTGGAGTAAATAACGTGAAAAAGAGAGAGAAGATTAATAAAAAAGCAATGCTTCTATTGCGAGATAACTTATGGATCATGGTATGACCTCCGTAACTTGTAAACTTATGTTTCTATTATAATGAAAATATAAATAAACCGCAATACCTAATTTTAAAAAATTGTGTACAATAATATTTATATTTTATTGTGTAGCTTGAAGAAGCCAATTGACTTTTCTCGGAGTAATCATCATAAAAAATGATTTTACTCTTGGATCATCATCTGGATTTGCTAAGATTTTGGCTTTTTCTTCTTCAGATAATTTATTCATTTTTTCCGAATAAAGAATTTTCATAGAAACTTTAAACCAAACTTTTGCATTAAGAGTAAGTTCAGATTGCACAAAAGCGTCTGAATCTCTGTAGCTTGAATCATACTCAAATGAAAGAATTTGACCATCATCGAATAAAAATTGTTTCATTTCCGAAAGATCAGGATCTGGATCGTTCAACGCTCCTTTTTCACCTTTATATATTCTTCTTGATTCTTCATCATAATAATATTGAATAGTTTTTTCTTCAGAAACAGGTATATTTAATCTATCATTGAATACTTGCGGTTTATCTGCCGCATTTCTAAGCTCATTTCTGAGACCAGTCATAATAATACGTGTAGTTTGTAAAATATCTAGTTTATTCTGGGAATGTTTAAAAGAATCACCAACTGACTTAAACATAGTATATACAGCAGTTGATAAAAGAACAATAATACCCATTGCAATAGTTACTTCAACCATTGTAAAAGCTTTTTTTAAGTTATTAAATTTTATAATCATACTTAATAATAGTTGTATCTAGGATCGGTAATCAATGTAACAAAAGTTAAATCGGGAATTTCATTCCCTGCTCGTGCTTGTCTTTTTGATTTAACAGTTATTACAACTTTAACAAAAAATAATTCTTTTGCATTTTCTGGGAGAGGTTCAACCTTCAAACGAGTAACATTTGAAAAAACTTCGTAGCCATTTCTATCCGCCATATTCTGAAGTTCTATAAAATCGTCATCTTTTTCAAGTCTTTGAGCTTTATCATATCCAAGCGTTCTAGCTAACTCTAATGCAGAAGCCCCAAATAAAGTTGCAATAGTACGTGTATCTGCTCGGCTAATACGTTGTTGCCCTGATCTAAGTAATGAATAAACAGGTAAAAGTCCGCAGGAAATCAAAACTATTACAAGCAAGACTTCAACCATAGAAAACCCTTTTCTATTTTTATCAATCATCTTTCATACTTCCAATCAAACTTACCTATACCACCAGTTACTATTTTTGCCACATACATATTATCCATAAGTCGTTCGTAAGGGGCATTACGCCATATACCATTCATTGCATTATATATAATTACATTATCACCAGCTGGTTCTAAATCTCTAGCTAAATTTAATGATGTTGTAACAACAGACCCTTTTATGGTTATAGGCTTTGAGCCTTTTATAGTTAAGGGTTCTGAAACTGACATCAAATTTGCCACTACAATACATCTTCCGTTTTCATTAGTAGAATAATCAGTATTAATTACAATTTGTGGAGCTATTATTGTTAGCATATTGTTTTCTTCTATTTGTGCACTTAAGTTATTGATATCTGTTTCTACCGATATCAAATCTCCACCGATAACAACTTTACCACCACCCATCATTGGGCTTGAATAAATGACACCATGACCTTTAAATTTAAGATTACTTAAACCCAATGGGTCAGCATCGTTAAGTGAAAGAATACCATTTAGTTCAAGAACTTCATTTTTAGAACCACTTCTATACTTTTGAACATCATTAATATATTTATACTCAAATCTATCATACTGAACCCCACCTATTGCAACAGTAGTTCTTCCTCTGAAGAAGTCTTCTGTGCTTCTAGGGATAAAATAGAAATCATATAAATAGGTATTAAAAGCATCTGGCATAGCATAAAGGAGAGGACCTTCGTCATAAAATTCTCTTACCAAGCAATTTGAAATTATCGAATCCATATCTTTTGGAATAGACCCATAAGGGTATGGTGCACTTTCAAGTGGTCCGTTACAATAATCTAACAAACCACTAGTCATACCACCTACAACATCATCTTTAATTTCATCATATCTAATTTTTTCTAATAGATGAACAAGTCCCCTATTATACAATTCTTCACCACTAGCACTCATAAATTTAGAATACAAGTCATAATTTTTTACTGGTAAATCATTCCAATTTTTAATTATATTATCAAAAGTTTCACCTGTAACACCTGCATTAGTAAAAAGCACCTCTGCTTGTGAAGCAGACATATCGGTTTTTTCATTAAATTTTTCTTCACCTTGAATTTTTGCTTCATTTTTGACCATTTCAAAAATACTACTATCTACATAGGGAAGATCAACAGGAACACCTGCTTTTGTTTTAACTTGAGTAACCCTATAATATTGGTTCATTGCATAACCATAAATCAAAGTAGGTGAAACTTTAGAATAATCTGTCCTAGTACTTGTTCCTTGTGGATCTATTGCTCCAAGACTTTCAGATATTCCAAAGGGATGAAAGCCGCTCAGTGTTGGATTCGCAAACTGTGCAACAACTGCACCTGCTTGTGAATCAGAATTTGCAACATTATTTATATATCTAAAAAAACTGCCTAGATTATTTTCGTAAGGTGGCCAAGTGGTATCGCTTTGTAATTCTGTTCCTGCCCCCACATTAAATATTCTCATCTGTTCGCCACCTTTGTATTTACCAAACAAGCCTAAAAAATCTATTTTATTAACAAAAGACCCCAATCGGCTATGCGATGATTTTACATCTTTTGCACTCTCTGCTTGTCCTTGATAAACAACCCATTTTTTACAATATTCTTCCATATTAGTCCATGGAGCATCTAGTTTTAAAAAAACTCCATCCATAAGGTTAGTTTGCCAATCAAAATGACTATTAGTATCTCTTTCATCTCCATTCATTGGCAACAATTTTGCCCCATTAGTCGGTCTTATTACAGTAGGAACAGCCCCTGCTTGTGCAAATTCACTAGCATCTTGTCCCAAATAAACTCTACCAGGAGGAGTTGGTCCAGCACTACCTGTTTTTATTAATTGTTCTTCCCAATATTTATTATCTTTTTTTACATCAAAACGTTCTTTTATAGAATTCCAACCATTGTCTAAACGAAGATAGTTTTGCTGACTACCAATTGATGACGGAAAAACATTAAAATCTGTTTCTCCATATACAGAAGAATCTCTTACAAATAAGGTAAAGTAATTAAAAGGAGGAACAAATGTTTTCACACAGCGTATCAAAAAGGATAAACTAATTTTTGCCTCATGTCCTTTATAGTTTACTTTAGCTATAACCTTTAATTCGCCTTGTTTTTCTTTATTGTCTTGGCGTATTTTATATAAAACAGTTTCACCACTTGTAGCTTCAACACCATTTATGTTTTCTAATTTCAACGAAGCAGAAATTTGGAAATCATTCGACTCTACCAAACCTTTGTCAAATTGGATTCCATAATATTCAAGAGCAATACTTCTAGTATAAGCTGTAAGATTAGCTATTTGATTGGCATCTAATGGGATTTCTTTAGACAAATCAATATCATGAGCACGTAAAACTTGATAAAGCTGATTGTTTGAGCTATTATCGTTCAAAGCGTTTTTAATTCTAGCAACAAATTCTTCTACTGCTGACTCTGCCAAATTAAAAGCCACTTCTGATTCATAAGACATAGCCGCCGAATAATCTTCATTACCAGTGAAAAAAGTGAAAGAAAAACCTAAGATAAATATAACCGTAAGAAGAGTAAGTGTAATAAGAAAAACTGAGCCACGCTTACTTAAAGTCATATTTCTTATCTCCCTTATGCGTAGCAGAAGCAATTAGCCCCTGACAAATCATTCCGTCTTCATAAGATTTCTTATAACGAGAATCTTTTTTCAATTCTTCCATTGTTTCAATCATTTTTGTATATGAACGTTTACGGCGACTATTTTTACCTGTTTTGTCATAAATCATAGCTGATAAAGCCCAAGTTTGCATTCTCAAATAAGGATCGTCTTTTGAAGCTTGATTTTGTTGAATACGGCTTATTTCTCTTAATGCTCCATCATAATTATGATTTTTAAACATTGAATTTGCATAATCTAGCTTTTCGTATAATTCACTAGTTAGCTCATCTTGTGCTCTTAACGGAGACTGATTAGTGACATTCAAATCAAAGTCGCCAAACTCAATAGAGTTTGACTTGTTTTGATTTTTTGTATCTTTTTTGTTAGTTTTTTTTGAGCCTCTTTTAAAAACTAAGCTATTATTTTTTTTGTAAGTTGACTTTTTTTTCCCACAACAACCAGTCATAAAGACAGTTATCAAGAGTATTAGCAAAAAGCAAATACAGCTAGATAGATAGTTTTTTTTTAAGATCATAATAACAAACAAAAAAGATAAGTCTTGCTTTTAATTTTATTCTATATTTATCCATTAGTCAACTTCAATAAATTTAATTTTAAATTAT
>CAJOQX010000231.1 GCA_905236865.1 Candidatus Rifleibacteriota bacterium | reverse complement strand
ATCGTTTGTGTTAATGCACAAGCTGGTGTTGAAGTTGGTACTGAAAAGAACTGGGCTATAATGGAAAAGAACAATACCCCCAGAATCGTTTTTTTAACCAAACTTGACAAAGAAAACATTAATCTTGAAAAGACTTACGAATCTCTCAAAGCTCTTGATAGTAAGATAACTCCAATCGTTATTCCTTGGGGAACTTTTGACAAGCTAAAAGGCGTTATAGACCTTATCGACATGAAAGCTTACGAATATACTGACGATAAAGGCAAAGCTATAAAAGTTCAAGATATTCCAGCTGATATGAAAGATGAAGCTCAAAAACTTCATGACCAAATGATAGAATCAGTTGTTGAATGTGATGATGACCTTATGAATAAGTATTTTGAAGGTGAAGAAATTACAGCAGCTGAACTTAAAGCAGCACTTTCTAAAGGTATTGCAAGCAATCAGATTAAGCCAATGCTTAGCGGTATGTCTTTAAAGAATCTGGGCACAGAAAATCTTCTTAACTTCATTGTTGATAGCTGTCCATCTCCAGTAACAAGCAGAGTTCTTCCTGCTGTTAAATTCGGAACTGATGAAGCCATCGAATTAAAGAATGATCCAAACGGTCCTCAAGCTGGTTTCATTTTCAAGAAAATAAATGAACAAACTGGCGATATGCTTTTAATGCGTGTTCTTAGTGGCACTTTCTCTACTGGTGTTGATATTTATAATCCAGCAGCTGGTAGTTCTGAAAGATTTAGCAGTTTCTCAACTCTCCGTGGTAAAACTAAGATTGATGTAGAAAAAGCTATAGCTGGCGATATAATAGCTTTGGTTAAACCAAAATGCACTACTTTCGGTCAAACACTTTGTGCAGAAAACAATCCTATTGAAATAAAAGTTCCTGCTCTTCCACAGCCAATGCTTCAATATGCTATATCTCCAAAGACTAAGGCAGACCAAGAAAAGATGGGCGTAGGCTTGAACACTCTCTGTGCTGATGATGGTGTTCTTACTTATAAATTTGAGCCAGAACTTGGACAGGGTATTATTTCTGGTCTTGGTGATACTCATATTGACGTTGCAATTTGCAGATTAAAATCTCGTTGGAATGTTGAAGTTGATATTTCTAAACCTAAGATTGCATATCGTGAAACCATTAAGGGAACTTCAAGGGTTCAGGGTAAACACAAGAAACAATCTGGTGGTAAAGGTCAGTATGGTGATGTTTGGGTTAAATTTGAACCCAACAAAGGCAATGGTTATGAATTTATCGATGCCATCGTTGGTGGTGTTGTTCCAAAGAACTTCATTCCAGCAGTCGACAAAGGCTTGCAGGAATACAGCCAGCGTGGTGTTATCGCAGGTTTCCCAACCATTGACTTTAAAGCAACATTAGATTTCGGTTCTTACCATGATGTTGACTCTAACGAAATGTCATTCAAGCTTGCTGCTGGTCTAGCATTCAAGAAAGGTATTGCAGAAGCTAAACCTGTTCTTCTTGAACCAATCTATGAAGTAGCTGTTACTGTTCCAGATGAATACATGGGCGATATTATGGGCGATATGAATAAACGCCGTGGTAAAGTTCTTGGTATGGATCCAATCGAAGGCGGAAAACAAGTAATTAGAGCTACTGTTCCACAAGCTGAAATGTATAAATACGCTACAGATTTGAAGTCTATGACTCAATCAAGAGGCGAATTTACTATGAAGTTCTCTTCTTATGAAGAAGTTCCAGCTAATGTAACAGAACAAGTCGCTAAAGAATACAAGACTGCTGACGAAGCCGAAGATTAATTGTCTTAAAAAAAGAAAACGGTATTTCTATTATTACAGAAATACCGTTTTTTTATTAATATTTTTTCAAAAAAAAGATTGAAAAAGGAAAGATAATTTGATAATATACTATTAAATTAATGATGATTTTGATTTCATTGATAAGCGAGGATGGCGGAACTGGTAGACGCGCTAGACTTAGGATCTAGTGTTTCGCGACGTGCGGGTTCAAGTCCCGCTCTTCGCATTT
>CAJOQX010000230.1 GCA_905236865.1 Candidatus Rifleibacteriota bacterium | reverse complement strand
CTATTCATAGCCTTACTGTTATTTAACATATTTTCAGAAAAAGATTCTCCCAATTGTTCTTTTAATAGATTACTAATATCTGATTCGCTCATACCAGATTTTCTCAATTGCTCTTTTAATTTTTCTAATTCTTTCAAAGCTTTTTTCTGATTTTCTACTTCCTCTTTAGCCCTTTTAAGATAATCTTCTATTTTTTTTAAAACTTCTAGATCATTAATTCGTTTCTTTATATCAGAATCTGCTTCATAACGAAGTTTGATTGCCATTTGGTCTAGTGCTTCAAATGTTATACCAGGATTTTCCCTATCTGATTTTTTTATGATTTCTTCAATTGCATCTTCTAATTTCTGCTTTTCTTCAACAGATATTACATTTTCTTCTTCTAATAATTCAATTTGTTCTTTTATTTCTGACACTTTTTGTTTTAAATCTATTTTTTTACTGACTGAAAAGCCATTTTCAGGCAAAGGAACAAACATAGAAGCTATAACAAAAAGACAAGACAAAAATAATAATTTCAAAAGCTTATGCTTATCATAAGGTAAATCTATTTTAGGTAATTTCAAAAGCTGTTTACGTAAACCATGCCATCTTTTATCGCCTGTTTCTACTTCCGAAATCAACAAACCACCAACTTCATTGTGAGCATCCAAAGCAGCAAAACACTTTTCCTCTGATATTTGATTTTTAAAAGCATAATAAAAACCATAAAAGAAAGAAATAGGTAAACCAAGCAAAAATAATAAAAAGAATTTTTCATTAAAAAATAACATTCTAAATAACAGCACAAACACTCCATGAAGGAAACACCAGCAAATAAAAAACCGTATAGTAACAAAAACACAAAATCCAACAAAATGATTGTGTTTTAAAATACTTACAGCTTTATCAGCTGAATATTGTTGGCTGTTATCAGAATCCAATTTAATCACCAGTATTATTTATTACTATTATGCTCACTAGCCATTCTAAAACCTATGGGTTTTGCGGCATCTTCTGGTGATTGCAAGAAATTTTTCAATCTTGCCAAAAGATTTTTTTCTGCTTCTTTAAAGAGATAATCACAAAAATCTTTAACACCTTCAGGAGTATTTTTGAAGTCTTTGTTATCGTCAACATTAAAAATAATTTGATTTCCTGTCTTTTTAAATGCAATCAAGAAAGTAAAAAACTTTTCTTCCAAGGATTTTCCATTTACATTAATAGCGAAACCTATAGCAGCTGTTCCGTTTTCTCCAAATTCAGTATCAAATTCATCTCCCTGCAAATGTCCTTCTTCTCGAACAAAGCCAGTGCTTGGAGGGAACATAAAAACTTTAGTTTCAGGACATTCCAAACTTTCAACAATAGAATTCTTTAATTCGTGAACAAAGTCACGACATTCTTGCTGATATTCTACACATTCTTTAATACCTAAGTCATAGGCTTCACAAAGCTTTTTGTATCTGTTTTCTTTTCTTGCCATTTTAAACTCCCTTTTAAAAATTATTTATTAATTAAAGTGTTTTTTGTCAGAAAAATACTTGAAAAACTTCTGGTTCATCTGGAGATGGTGATACTCTTAATTGAGATGGTACTTTCTTAGGATAATCACTTGATTCTGTTGTCTTTCTATAAATATGTCTATAAACATTTTTTTTAGGAATAATCACTTCTTTTTTTCTTTCACTTTCTTCTTCGTCTTCTTCGACTATTTCAGGAGGTTCAGTTTTCTCAAGTTCAAGAATTTCCTCTAAGGTTCTCGCTTCACTGTTCCCATCTAAATACTTCCAGCCTGATTGAGCATACCAATTAACTAATCTTATTCCTGCATAAAAACTAGAATCTATAGCATCACCCCAATAATAGCCTTTTGCCCTTTTTAAATCACCCATTAACTCAGCTATAACCCCAAGTCTATAATAAGCCCAAGTAGTCTTTTCCCTATCTACATAATTGCTTTTTGATTCATTTTGATAAATAACAGAAAAATAATTTTGAGCCTTTTTATAGTTTTTAGAAAGAAGAGCAGCTTCACCTTTCTTTTTAAAAACATAATAGCTATAATTCGTTCCACAGCAACCAGACAGCAAAACAAGCCATACAAAAGCTACTGAGAACATAAAATATAGTTTTTTATTATTTATCAATTTAATCATATAAATTAACACATATTAGAATATCATATTTTACGGAGTGGAATTATCTATAGTAGAATACCAGAATTGATCTTTAGTATCTTTAGATACAGGAGTATAAATCTTAGCTTTCCAAACCATCTCGTTCTTTCCGCTAGAACTTGTAGAATCTAACATTTTTACTACCAAATCAAATTCTGGATATGAAACACTCGAATCAGAATCAGGATCAGAACTTGCATTAGCACTTGAATCTGTTTTTGTTAATAATATTTCTTCTAAATACTCATCGCCAAATTTCTGCTTTAAACTATTATTATCTGTTTTAATGTGTCGCATAAGGAATTTATTCCCATTTTCATTTGTTTCTATACTGTATTCAACCGATCCACCTTGAAGCAATATATGAACAGTATTTAGTTGTCCACTGCTTTCATCTATATTTATAGTGCTAACATTAGGATCTGTTGCACCAACTTCAATAGGAGTTAAACTTTTAGAAAAATCATCTCGTAAAACAGAATAAATCCAAAATGCTTGATTTGCAGCTAAGGTATTGAAGCTACCCTTCTTTACATTTTTTGCTCCTCTAGTCATCATTAGAATTGCAGCACTTATAATAAAAGAAAGTATGGCAAGGCCAACCAACATTTCAATAACGGTAAAACCTTTTATTTTATTAGTTTTCACTTACAAAACCTCTCAACCAATATGTTTCTTCTTGCCCTTTTTTATTTTTATAAGTAAAAAAAACCTCTACTATACAGCCACAGGCTGCAATTTTTTCATTTGTAGCGATTGGCTTTATAGTAAGAACAGGTTTAAGATAACTAAACTCGCTAATATCTCCAAATTTAACTTTACCAGGTATAATTTCTTTTCCTGTTTCCATTTCTTCTTCATTCAAAGCAACAATTTCATCTTTTGTACAACGATACTCTATTTGATCCATAACTTCGGCTACAAGCTGACAGGCTTTTAATTCGTCGGCAGATTTAGTGGTTTCTTCGTGAGATGTACTCATTAAACCCCATAAAGGAAGCATAGCAAATATCAATATAAAAGCAGAAACCAAAATTTCCACTAAACTAAGAGCTTTTCTATTCATGGGTTTCTTCCTTTTGGACCTATAACTACTCCAACAAATTTATTATAAAAAATATCTTTTGTAGGATCTAAAAGCACATCATATTTAATTAAACCACCTTTTGGTGATAATTCGTTTGGAGAAAAATCTTTTACTGCTATTCCACCTTTTATCTTAACGCTATCGCCATCATTCTTAGGAAAATTAATCTTTCCATTTGTGCCAAGAGCGGCAAAATAAGCATTATAAAAATTGTTATCAATATTTTTAAGTCTAATTTCACCTTTAGAACTTAAGACAAATAAAGTTTTTAAAGTAGGATTTAGAGTTGCATTTAAGTCGTTTGCATTAGGAACTGATATGCTATTCTTACTGAAAATAGCTCCACTACTAGTTGCATTTAAAGCAATATTTCCTAAGTTAATTTCCAAACTCTCATTATCAGAACATATTTCTAGAACAGAGTTTGCAAGATTTAGCTTTTTAACAGAGTTCTCTCCGCTACTAGATTCATCTTTTACACTAAAACAATTATCTATTATATTTCTCAAATTATCATTGGCTTCTTCATTATCAACATATATTTTATAACAGGTTCTGCTTTTTAATCCTAAATTAACCTCATCATTTGAATTAGAATCTGGTTCAGATATATCTCCAATAGATAAATTTGTTAGACGGCTTCTAACATTATTATCTACCCCACCTCCAAAGGTAACTTGTTTGGCTGCGTCAAGTCTATCATCAATAAAAAGAGTATCTTTACAATCTGGTGGAAGAATATCATTATAATTAATTTCTTCAGGATTCACCTGCGTATTACCTGCTTTTGTATAATGAATTATCTTTTCATAAGTTTCAGACATATATTGGTCTTTATCTTTACTCATAATCAGTTCGTAATACTTTGAATTGTCAGAAGAACCACCAGACGATGGCAGAGAATCTAAATCATAATGATGGGGGATGTCCATATAATACAATTCAGCATATAAACTACCGTTATTATTTCTTACATCATTTTCAAGGTAAGATAAACTAGATGGTTTCAAGATAAAATAACCATTAACGTATTCTAAGCTTCCACCTTTAAATCCTTGAACCTGAGTATTATCACTAGTACTACCACTTTTCTTGCCACTTATAAAATTAAAAGCATCTAATTCTATAATAGAAAAACTTCTTATATCATGATATCTTACAATAGCATAAATATAATCAACAGATCCTGGATTTCCTATAGGAGCATAATAACCCATATCTAAAAATCTATCATGAACTTTTCCTATAACTCTCGTAATAGTAGGTATTTTTACTTTGCCTGTCTTTAAAACACTTTCGTTACTAAACAAATGCAGAGCGGAACTATACCAATGGTAAGGCTGATCAGCAGGCTTTATTCTTCTACCTTTCATATTGCCAAGCGATTCACTCCAGTTTGAAGGTGTAGTTCTATTATTAACTAATTCATCAAACATAGATTTTGAAAAACCAAACTCATTTTTTTTATAACAATAGTCTACGTTATCATGTTTGAAAGGAGTATAAGTATTTCCATCTGGCGATACCATTGGTTGACTATCAAATATTAAATTAGTAGCTACAGGAAACTCAGCATCGGTTGAATGATAAAGTTGCCCATACCCCTTGCCACCATGTGCCCTGTTCAAATATATTTCATCATCGCCACCAATATATATCCATCCTCGCTTTTCCCAAGGAATATTACCATTTTCACTTTTATTCAATGTTTCATCATCAGAATACCCATTATCTAGCAACAGAGGGTATTTATTACTAGGCTTTCCGTTAGATGAATCAACTAAAACACTGTTTAAGCCATAAGATGAATCATTAGTTGAAGTTATTCCGTCTTTTAAATAAAAAGTAAATTTAGTGATTGGAATAGGAATTGGACAAATGACTTTAAAAGGACGAGCTTCAGTCCATTTTCCTACAGACTTTCCAAGGGTAACTTTAACAGACAATGTTAAATAACCAAGCTTCTCAAAGTCTAATTGATTTTCAAAAGAAACCCTATCATCTACTTCACAAGAGAAATCTACATCTGAAGAAAGACCACTTGTATTTATAGGGTATTCTTCGTGTTCTAATATACTGTTAATAAAATCATTGGCTTTTATTTCTTTTACGAATTTATTATTTAAATAATTATTTATAGCAGTTTTATCTTTTTTGAAAACTTCAATAATTGATTCCTCGCCAGAATCTACATCAACTCTAGTAGATTCTCTTTCTATTTCTCTTATCAAAGCAGTATGAACATAATTAAAAAGAGCCTGGGCACATTTAGTTGCTCTGATTCTGTTGATAATTCCTCTACCTTCTCTATACTTGCCTCTAACAAAATAGTTATAAGAAAAAACCAAAGCTCCAAGCACTATAATTACGCCAATAACCACGAACATTATAATGCCTTTACGATTGTTTTTTCTATTAAAAGAAGAGAATTTCATTGTTTTTTACCGCCATTTTCAGAATCATTCAATTCTTTATCAAACCAAATTTTAGTTCCATCATGAATTGGAACGCCAATTTTTTCTACTATTTGAAGAACTGTTTCCCTATCGGTTGGAATAGTTTCAAATGTTTTAAAACGCCCTTTCAATTTGTCGCAACCGACAATTAAGTTTTCTACAACATATTCAACTAATTCATTAGGGGTATCTTTTGATGCGAAAAGAACATTTGGCAAAGCAATAGTTGATATTTCAGATTGACTTTCATCATAATAACCTGATGGAATAGTGAAATCAACAGAAGTTGCTACGTTCTTTTTTATTAAATTTAACTGTTCTTGTGTGAAATTAACAAGTTTGCAACGATAAAAAACTAAGGAATTAGAAACAGTATTATTAGGAATTCCTGCTTGAATCATTACAAAACCAAGTTTTCCCTCACTAAGATAATCTATAACTTTATCATTAATTATATTCGCTTCTTGTTTCGTTGGCAAACCAAGTGAATTTAAAATTTCTTTAGAAGTTCTAACTGTAGAAGAATTTTTTTGTCCTAAAAAAGCCGACCCAGAACCAGGAAAAACATAATTAGCGACAACATCTTCGGGTGGTTGCAAAATTTGCACAACATCAAGCCATAAAGGCCAGACAATTCTAATATCTTTGTTCTTTGAATAAGCTTCTTTGGCAATTCTAGACTCTGCCATACCAAAGTGGATTCTTTTTGTCTGCATAAGGTAGATATTATCCATTGAGCCATTGGTTTGTTCTGCTATAAAACCGCCTTTTTTATTCTCTTGCTGATTTGTAAAATAATTAGCAAGAATTTGCCCAGCAGGGAAATAGGTTCCAAGCTTATTTCCTGTTCCGATTACATATTTTGAAGACGAATACATATTTGGAGGTTCTGGAGGTTGAATTCCTCTAAAATCTTCTTCATGAAAAAACATATATATTAAGGAGCATAACTCAACAAAAACAAATATCAAAACAGCATAAACAGGCCACCATATTAATAAATGGCTATTTTTTTTCATTACTTGTTTTTCTTGTTTTTTATCTTCCATATTTCCTAAACCTTATTTCATTTTACCTTATAACAATAAATATAAGCAAGATTTTTATAATTATATAGTTGAATTGTTCGAGTTATTTTTTTATTTATTTTTTTTTATTTTTTTCTTAGAATTTAAACTTGATAAATCATTGCCGATAGTAGTATTATGTACACAATATATTTTTGGTGGATATAAATGAAGTTTTTGGAAAAATTATTATCAGTAACAGTTTTATTCTGCTTACTGCCTTTAACTGCTTCGTATGCTTTGTCAGAAGAAGCCCAGCAAGCTATCGAAGCAATACGAACAAAGCTTAACAGAAGTAATTTTTCCTTCTCTTTTTCTAACGCTAATGCCAATACTGATGATACTTATGTTGCTGGTCGTGAGTTGTCTAAAGCTTTGTCGAAAGTTAAACAAAATAGAATAAAATCTGAAATCAAAAACCAAAAGCGAATAGTTTCCACCGCAGATTCCAAAAACGAAAATAATGAAACCAATAATCAAACAAACGAAGTTATAAATATAAATAACGAAAGTGTTATTCAACAAGATTCCAGTTCTATAGACTCACAAAAAGATACTAATAAACCAATAGAAACAGATAATAAAACATTTAATAATACAAAAGAATCTGAAAATCAGCTTTTGGAAAAGTTGTCTTCAATGTCTGACGATAACGATTCTGAAATTGGTCGGAAAGAAGAATATCACGCAGGCAGTCTTTTAGAACGATCTATTATGAGAATAAGAAAAAGTAGAAGGTCTACATCTCCTGCTAGTGATGAATTAGATGAAGCGATTGAACAATACGAAAAACGTCTAGAAGAAAAAAATTATAAGAATAGCTTACAAAATTCAAAAGAAGTGATGCAAAAAGCTAATGAAGAAATTGAAGAGCTTTTCAGCAATCCTGATAAAAGAGCACATATTGCAGAACAAGAAAGAAATAGACGCAACATACAAAAAAATAATTATAATCCAAATGTAAATGATTCTACATCAAATAATGAAGTTATAAATGACGAAACATTTAACGACTATTTAAGTCATTATAATTTTAAAATGCCAGAAAATTATAGAATCATTATAGAATAAATAAAGTCAAAAAGCGTAACGCTAACTATTTGTTTTTATTTAAATTTTTAAAGGCTGGCTTTACTAAAGATATAATAAAAGCTAACCCACCACAAATAAAAAACACATACAATCCGTAATCATAATGACTACTATAATAGCTTCGTGCGGACATACTGCTGAATTTTTCAATATTATCAGCATTTCCATGATACTTGCAATAAATCTTTGTTTTTCCTAAAATTTCATAAAAACCATAAGAACAATCACTTGTAGGATAGCTAAGAGGCTTATTTATTATTTTTTTATCTAGCAATTTATTATATAGTTTTTCAAAATCCTCTTCTGGAGTTATTTCTAATTCCTCTATTTCAAAAAAATATCTGTTCAATTCATTCTGATAGTCTTTACATCTATTGCTTCTAGGAGGTTTATAAGCCAATACAAAAGATAAACAACAAAAGACCATAATAAGAATTAAAAACAATATATTTTTCCATTTTAACATTTTCATATACTACCTAAAAACCGAATTAATAAAGCTTACTTTTTATCAATAAATATTGCATAAAAAAGCAACCCTAGACCTATTAAACTAAATATTATGTTTTCTATATTTTGAGTTCTAAACTTCTTTTTATAAACATTATATATTTGTAAATAATCAATGCATCCATGTTTGACGCAACTAACCTCATTTGAATTAAATCTAAAAGAACAACCATCTAATTGTTTTAAATCTATTGGCTCTTTTATATAGCCTTTCTGATAAAACAAATCCAGAAAATATTGACATTCTTTGTCTGTATTGGCTTTGCAAGTTTCGCTTTCGTTTATATTGAAATCACTTAGAATATTTTGAAATATCTTTTGTGTTTTAAAGCATCTTTCACAACCATCCAAATATCCTTCAATAGAATCAGAAAAACAAGGGTCTGCTATAAACAGACAAAAAACAATGAGCAGAAAACTGTAAACATTTTTTGCAAACAAATTGGTCCTCATTTTTTTCCCTTATATAATTTACTAACAAAAATATATATTAAAACAATAGTAAAAACAACACATATATAATAAAATTAAGCTTGCAATAAATCTTTGTTTGAGATATACTACTCGTTTAAAAGAGAAAAACACTACTTTTTCCAATTAAATCAGTAGTTAAAATTTATCTTTATATTGTTGATTTTAAAAGAGCTTAGAGATGGAAGAATTAGAAAAGAAAATTTTTTATTTGTTTTCAGAACATTCTATAAATATAGAACCAGGTGTTATTCTTCCTTGGTTTGTTACTCTAATTATAGCTGTTCCTTTGTTTTATCATTCTAGACATCTTACAACAGATTGTAAAAGCAAAGGGCAAGCTACTCTTGAATTAATTTATGAAAAACTTGTAGATCTTATGTGTGAAATTACAGGCAAAGAGTATGCTGAACAGCTTACACCAATACTTTCTGCAATATTTATCTATATATTCTCTTCTAATGTTTTAGGGTTGATTCCTGGTTTTCAGTCACCAACAAGTTTCTTTTCAAACTGTCTTGGTATGGCTTTAATTACTTTTATTTACACAACTTATTTGGGAATCAAACAGCATGGTTTTAAGTATATAAAGCATTTCACTGGTGATATATGGTGGATGGCTCCGATGATGTTTCCTATACATATTGTTGGAGAAATATCTCACCCAATCAGCTTAACTTTAAGACTTTTCGGAAATATTATGGGGGAAGATACCGTTATTCTTGTTTTAACAACGGCTTTGTTCCCACTTCTACTGCCATTACCAATGATGTGTATGGCTATATTTTCAGGCTTCTTACAAGCCTTAGTTTTCACTATTCTTAGTGGAGTATATTTTACAGGAGCTCTTGCAGAAGGGCACTGATTTGGAGGACATATTATGAATGAAGCTATTGCTACTGCTACACAAGCAATCGCCACAGCTACAACAGAAGTCGCAAAAGCAGGAACTACAAATACTACTTATGTATTGATTGCCGCAGCATTGTGTATAGCCTTAGGAGCTGCTGCTTGTGCTGTAGCTCAAGGAAGAGTCATAGAAAAAGTTGCCGAAAGCATTGCTAGACAGCCTGAAGCAACAAATGACCTTCGTGGTTCTATGATTATCGGTTTAGCAATGATTGAATCTCTTGCTATTTATTGTTTGCTTATTGCTCTATTAATTATCTTCATGAAGTCATAATATGTTTGATATAAAAATCTGGGTTCTGATTTCTCAGACCATTAACTTTTTTGTTCTGTTCTGGATATTGAACAAATTTTTGTTTCGTCCTATAAGTAAGGTTTTAGACGAACGCCGTGAAGAAATTCAGCGAATAAAAAAAGAAACCGAAACAGCTTTTGACGAAGCTAAGCTTTTGAAAGAACAATATCAGGAACGCTTAGATAATATTAGAACAGAAGAAGACGAGTTGAAACGTCAAAAAGTGATTGAAACACAAGATGCTGTTGCTAAAGTAATTACTGAAGCTAATAATAAGGCTGAAACTATTAAAGAAGAAGCTGAACTTGAAGTGCTCTTAGAAAAACAAAGAGCATGGGTTCAATTGCGAAATGATGTTATTCAACTTGCAACTGATGCTACAGAAAGAATTATCGGTGAATCTCTTGATAATGAAATGCACCGAAAAATTATTCTTAGAACTATCGATAAATTAGAAAAAGAATTGCCTGATTCAAGCGAAGTTTTAAGCTATGATAACAAGTCTGAACTTCCAAAAGAATATGCTCAAAATTTCTTTGCAAAAGTTGACGAAAAAGAATTAAAGCCTCTTTATGCTGATTTTAGGGCATTTATAAAGTTATATAATGAAAATAAAGATTTGCGTGAAATATTAGATAG
>CAJOQX010000229.1 GCA_905236865.1 Candidatus Rifleibacteriota bacterium | reverse complement strand
ATCAATACAGAATAAAATAGCCGCAAAACAAACCAATAAATAAAGAGGCAAAACAAATGGCTGGACTTAGCTTATTACAAACTGAACGTGCTATTCTAGAATTGAAAAGACATTTTGAAGACACTTTAGCTGATAGCCTAAGGCTTTATAGGGTTTCTGCTCCAATGTATGTTAAGATGGGAACAGGTCTTCAAGATGACCTTAATGGCACAGAACGCCCTGTAACTTTTTCTGTTCCTGCAATCGGGAACACGAAATTTGAAATAGTTCACTCATTGGCTAAATGGAAAAGAATGGCGTTAGCAAATTATAATATTCCTGTTGGCGAGGGTATTTATACAGATATGAACGCATTAAGACCAGATGAAGCTAGTATTGAAACAGGAATACATTCTATATATGTTGACCAATGGGACTGGGAAAAAGTAATGGATAAAGATGAAAGAAATCTTGATTACTTGAAACATACAGTAGAAACAATATATTCAGCCATTCTTTCTACAGAACACCATATTGCAACAAAATATGGTTTAAATAAATTTTTAGCTCAAAAAATACATTTTATACATAGTGAAGATTTATTGGAAAAATATCCAAAACTTGCTCCAAAAGAAAGAGAGCACGCAATTTGTCGTGAACTAGGTGCAGTATTTCTAATAGGAATAGGTGGAAAACTGCAAAATGGTCAACCTCACGATGGACGTGCTCCAGACTATGACGACTGGTCAACTCCGACAACCGAAGGTCATCATGGTCTTAATGGTGATATTCTTGTTTGGAATCCAATATTTGAAAAATCTTTTGAACTTTCTTCTATGGGAATAAGAGTTGATGCAGATACTCTAAAAAGACAACTTACAGAAAGAAATGCCTTAAAAAAATTAAATTTGCCATGGCATAAATCTTTAATTGAAGGGAAAATGCCTCAAACTATTGGTGGCGGTATAGGACAGTCTCGTCTAAGTATGCTTTTACTCCAGAAACATCACATTGGTGAAGTTCAAGTAAGCGTATGGCCTGAAAGAATGTTGAAATACTGCGAAGAACAGGGTATTCATATTTTATAAATTTAAGAATTAAGAATTCTGAAGTGCAATAAGTTCTGAAATAGTAACAAATCTGTAGCCTTCTGATTTTAAAGCTCTTATTAGTGTTGGTAACATTTTCGCTGCACCTGGATGAATGTCATGAAAAAGAATAATTCCTCCAGGTTCTAGTGATCTCATTACCTTATTTAGAATTGCATCTGGATTTTTGTTTTGCCAATCTCGGCTATCAGTATCCCATAATATCTGATGCCAGCCATTATCTTGCATCATTGCTTTAACTCTAACATTAGTAGCTCCATAAGGAGGTCTTACAATGTTACAGCTTTTACCTGTAATACCAGTCAATACATCATTAGTTTTCTTTATGGATTTAATGTCTGTTTCTGTTGTATTTTTAGCTAAAGAAATATGATTCCATGTATGGTTGCCAATATCATGACCTTCTGCAGATATTTGCATAATCAAATCAGGATAAGTTTCTGCTCTATTTCCCACAACAAAGAAAGTGGCTTTAGCTTTCTCATTCTTTAATATATTAAGTATTTCTGGAGTAAATGTATGGTGTGGTCCATCATCAAAAGTTAAAGCTATATATTTTTTATTTGCTGGAGCATTTAAATTTCTAATAATTTCACAACAGTCATTATATGTTAAAATTTTAATCGGTTTAGATGAAGTTTGTGGAGATGTTTTATTCTTATTATCTGATTGCGTTTCTTCGTTAGGAAATACTGAAGTAAGGCCAATATTTCCTATTTCAACAGGGGGTTTATAACTTCCAAGTGTCATAGTTGGTTTATTGGTACTTTTAACAGTCAATTGGGAAACATAACCTAATTGTTCTAGCTGATACCTTGCAGGTTGGAAATTTGGACATAACTCAAGACAGCTTTTAAAATACTCTGCCGCTTTGGTCATATCCTTTTCTTCCTTTTCCAAAGAACCTAAATTGAAGTATATCAAATGTGAACGTTCATGCATCAAACCAGCTTTAAAAATCATTCTAGCCTCTTCACGTCTGCCTTTTTGTTTTAAAGCTGTTCCCAAATTATTATAAAGATGAATATAGTTTGGGTTTATTCCTAAGCCATATTGCCAAAGTTTTATAGCATCATCAATCTGACCAGCATTAGCGTAAATAATCCCCAAAGAGTTTATGGCCGCAATATCTCTAGGATTCTTTTTAACCCTATCCCTCAACATTTCAAAGTCTTTTTTTACATCTGGAGGTGTATTTTGATCAAATGTGTTTTTTGTCGCAAAAACGCTAATACAAGAGCCAAATAAAAATATTATTAGAAATATATTTATTATTTTTTTTAAACTAATCACTATATATCTTCTTTGCTTAAATTATATTTTCTTAATTTGTAATTTAGGTTTTGTCTTGTTACTCCTAGCAAAGATGCCGCTTTAGAATAATTACCATTGGTTTGTTGTAAAGTCTGACTAATTATTTGTTTTTCCAATTTATCCATGGTTTCAGTTAAAGATAGACCTGATTTAGGAACATCAAAAATCATTTTATCTTCTTCAGAAACTAACATCTTTACGCTTGAAGAATCTAAATAATCAAAATCTGTTAATAATATAGCACGTTCGATAACATTTTCAAGTTGACTAATGTTGCTAGGCCAATTACTTTTTTCTAGTATTTCATAGAAATCGTCAGAAATACTGTTTAGTTTACGTTTATGTTTTCTTGAATAGTAATTTACATAATACTCTGAAAGCAATCTTATATCACCTTTTCTATTACGTAAAGGCAAAAGATTAATTTCAATAATATTGATTTTATAAAATAGATCTTCTCTAAAAGTACCTTTTTCGACTTCTTTAAAAAGGTTTTTGCTTGTTCCAAAAATAAATCTTATATTAATTTTTATTTGTTCTGTACTACCTAGATGTTTATAAGTTCCTTCTACAATAAGTCTTAATATCTTATTTTGAATAGAATTAGACAAACAATCTACACCATTGAAAAATATTGTTCCGCCATCAGCTTCACTTAATAAGCCAATTTTATCTGATAATTCACTCGTTTGACTTTCTTTTTTATAACCTAATAATTCGCTATCGAATAAGTCATCTGTTAATGATTTGCAATCTATAGAAATAAATGATTTTGAAGCTCTATTTGATTTTTTATGAATATATCTAGCTATAAATTCCTTTCCTGTTCCATTCTCACCTGAAATAAGAACAGTTCCTTGAGTTCCTGAAATTTTATTAATCTTTTCTTTTATCTCTATAATATTCTCTGAATTGCCTATAAATTCTG
Organism: Candidatus Rifleibacteriota bacterium; assembly: GCA_905236865.1. Taxonomy (GTDB): domain Bacteria; phylum Muiribacteriota; class Ozemobacteria; order Ozemobacterales; family Ozemobacteraceae; genus RUG334. Next base: position 11,463 of record CAJOQX010000229.1, on the reverse strand, counting down.
GAAAATAATCTTCATTCTTTTCTTGTGAATCGTTTTCTATTTCTTCATTAATGGGTTCATTTGATTTTGAATCATTTTTTTCAATTGTTTCAATTTTGCTTTTTTCGGCTAACTCTTTTTCTTTTATTATTAGATTGCTTCTAACATCAGCTAGTTGGTTTGCTATTAATTTTAAGTTATTTGCAAGTTTGTCTATTTCGCTATATGTATCTTTGCTAATATTTTCTGGAATTTCCAATTCACGTCCATCGTATACTTTTTCAACAGAATCATTTAAATCATTAATAGGCTCAAAAATCTTATAAAACCAATAATTAAGTAAAGCCATTATTCCTGAAATCAATAATATACAAATAACAGCAATAAAAATACCAGATTTAATTAGCAAATAATTTGAACTAGCACCAAATAAAGAAAAATCTGTTATTTTAAATTCAATTAAAGAAACCACCCCAACTATAACAAGGGTAACTGTTATAAAACTAATAGCAATCTTTGTTCTAATTCCCATATTCTAATTTTACATCATTAGATTTTATAGTACAAGAAGTTTATGATAAAAAAATAATTATTATATGGTAAATAAAGACAGTTCGTAAATTAGATGAACAATCAATACAACAAAACGACCTAGCTGTATTAACAACTAGATCGTTTGTTTTGTTTATTTAAAAGTTAAAATTTAGAAATTGGTAAGTTTTGCAAATGAATCTGCTTTTAGGCTTGCTCCACCTACTAAAGCACCGTCAATGCCTTCTTGAGCCATATACATAGATACGTTTTCTGGTTTTACAGAACCACCGTAAAGTATTCTTACTTTATCAGAAGTTTCACTGCCAAAACGATTATGTATAAATTCTCTGATTAGTTCACAAGCTTCTTTTGCGTCTTTTTCAGAAGCATTCTTGCCAGTACCAATTGCCCAAACTGGTTCGTAAGCAATTACAATATTTTTAAGATGATCTTCCGAAACACCTTTAAGATCATTTTCTAATTGCTTTAAAATAACCTGTTCTGTCTGACCACTTTCACGTTCTTCAAGTTTTTCACCAACGCAAAGAACAGGAATCAAATCATGTTCAAAGGCAGAAATGACTTTTTTGTTGATAAGTTCATCTGTTTCACCGAAAATCCATCTTCTTTCAGAGTGACCAAGAATTACAAATTCGCAGTGAATGTCTTTAAGCATTGCAGGAGCAACTTCACCTGTGAAAGCACCTTTTTCTTCAAAATACATATTTTGAGCACCGAGAAGAACTTTGCTATCCTGTCTGCCTTGGTCGACAGTAGAAATCAATGTGAATGGTGGGCATACCAATACGTCAACATCCTTTAAATCTGCAATCAAAGGAAGTAGTTCTGCCATAAAATCTTTTGCTTCCTGGTTAGTTTTGTGCATTTTCCAGTTAGCTGCTATTAAAGGTCTTCTAGTCATTTTTTTACTCCAAATTTATTTATTATTTTGAGAAAACAGCAATACCTGGGAGAGTTTTGCCTTCTAAGAATTCTAAGCAAGCTCCACCACCTGTTGAAACGTGAGAAACTTTATCAGCACAGCCCATTTGTTCAATAGCTGCAACAGAATCACCACCACCAATTACAGTTATTGCATCAAGAGTTCCAAGTATTTCAGCAATCTTACGAGTACCATTAGCAAAAGCTGGCTTTTCAAAAACACCCATTGGACCATTCCAAAGTACTGTTTTTGCTTTTTTAAGTTCAGTTTCAAAAGCTTTTATTGTTTCAGGACCAATATCAACGCCTTCAGCATCTTCTGGAAGTTCAGCCATTTTATATGTTCCACAAACAGTTGCAAAGTCTTTTGTTCCAATAACATCTTGTGTGAAAAGCATCTTCTTTCCAAGCTTTTTAGCTTTTTCAATAAGTGATTTAGCCAAATCAAGCTTATCGTCTTCGCAAAGAGATTTACCAATCTTAACTCCTTGAGATTTTAGGAAAGTATAAGCCATACCACCACCGATAAGAAGAGTGTCAACTTTTTCAAGAAGGTTTTCAATAACAAGAATCTTGTCGCTAACTTTTGCACCACCCATGATTGCTACTAATGGGCGTTCTGGATTTTCTGTTACTTTGCTTAAGTATGTAATTTCTTTTTCCATTAGGAAACCAGCATAAGCAGGAAGAGTATCAGCTATACCAGCAGTAGAAGCGTGTGCTCTGTGAGCAGTACCAAAAGCATCGCTTACAAAAATATCACCAAGAGAAGCTAAAGCTTTAGCAAATTCAGGATTGTTCTTTTCTTCTTCTTTGTGGAAGCGAAGGTTTTCAAGAAGGGCAACTTCTCCATCTTTAAGATTATTTACAACTTTTGTTGCTTCTTCACCAATACAATCATTAGCAAAAGCTACAGGCTTGCCAAGAAGTTCGCTAAGATGTGCTACAACTGATTTAAGAGAATATTTTGCAACAACTTCTCCTTTTGGACGACCAAGATGGCTCATTATAATAAGCTTGCCACCATTGTTAATAATGTGCTTAAGAGTAGGAACAGCCATTCTCATTCTTGTATCATCTGTGATTTTAAGATTTTCATCTAATGGAACATTAAAATCAACTCTTACAAGAACTTTTTTACCGCTTACATTAACATCTTTGATTGTTCTGAACATTAATTAATATCTCCTATGAAAAAAGAAAAAGGAAACCCGATGAGTTTTTATCAGGTTTCCTTTATTTTAAGTCAAAATACCAATTCCAAAATTATTTCTTAGCAATATAGCGAATAAGGTCACAAACACGGTTTGAATAACCCCATTCATTGTCATACCAAGAAAGGATTTTAACCATATTATCGCCCATAACTTTAGTAGAAAGAGCGTCAAAGATTGAACTATGAGAATCAGTAGTGAAATCTACGCTTACTAGTGGTTCGTCACAATAAGCTAATATGCCTTTATTTCTTTCAGTTTCAGCAGCTTCTTTAACAGCGGCATTGATTTCTTCTTTTGTAGCAGCTTTGCTGAGTGTACAAGTAAGGTCAACAACAGAAACGTCTGGAGTTGGAACACGGATTGCAAAACCGTCTAATTTACCCTTCAAATCTGGGATAACAAGAGAAATAGCTTTTGCAGCACCAGTAGAAGTTGGAATCATAGAGAGACAAGCAGCTCTAGCTCTGCGAAGGTCTTTGTGTGGAGCGTCATGGATTCTCTGGTCTCCAGTATAAGCGTGGATTGTAGTCATCAAACCTTTTTCAATACCAAACTTATCGTTGAGAACCTTAGCTACTGGAGCAAGGCAGTTAGTGGTGCAGCTTGCATTGCTGATTACATTGTGAACTGCTGGATCATACATTTCTTCGTTGACACCCATAACGATGGTGATGTCTTCGTTTTTAGCTGGAGCAGAAATAATAACTTTCTTAGCACCGCCTTTAGTGATGTGGAGTTCTGCATGTTCTTTGTCTACAAAACGACCAGTTGATTCAACAACATATTCAATACCATGGTTCTTCCAAGGAATGTTAGCTGGATCTGTTTCTTTATAAATCTTAATTTCTTTGCCATCTACAATGAGAAGATTCTTTTCTTCATTATAAGTTACTTCGTGGTTCAATTTGCGGTGAACAGAATCATATTTGAGAAGATGAGCAAGGGTCTTTGCATCTGTTAAGTCATTTACTGCAACTACTTCTAGTTCGTCTGAATGTTCAAGAATTGCTCTGTAAACCATTCTACCGATACGACCAAAACCGTTAATACCAACTTTTTTTGTCATTTTTTTCTACTCCTGTTTTTATTTTTTCTATGAATTTAACTTTGAAATAAAAACGATGCCCTTTTTATACTAAGTGCATCGTTTTTTGTCAAGCTATTTCATTCTTTTTTATCAATTTTATCTTTGTAATTGAGATTTAATTGATTCTACATTGAACAAATCGCCAATTGTATCAGAGAAACCAGATTCAGATTCAGCCTGGTATTTTCTCAATTCTTTTGTATCGCTATCCATAGTAGCTTCTTTAATTGAGAGTTTTAATCTGCGATTCTTTCTATCTAGTTCAAGAACTTTGTAAGTGACTTCATCACCAACTTTTACTGCTTCTGCTGGATTGTTTACACGATTTGCAGAGAGTTGGGAAATATGAACAAAGCCAGTTACATTTTCAGCAACTTCTACTTCAGCACCATTGTCGAGAAGAGCAGTTACCTTACCCTGATGGATGCTTTCTTTTGTAAACTTACGTTCAATTTCTTTCCAAGGATCTTCCTGCATTCTTCTGAGTGACAAACCGATTTTCTGTTTACCCTTATCAATTTCATAAACAACTACGGTTACTTGATCACCAATCTTGAGAATGTCTTCTGGTTTTTCTACATCACCCTGCCAAGAAAGTTCAGATACATGAAGTAGTCCTTCTAGACCGTTTGCTAATTCGATAAAAGCACCATAAGAAACGATGTTCTTTACAGTTCCTGTTACCTTATCGCCAATCTTGTATTCATATTCAACTTTGCTCCAAGGATCATCTGTTGTTTGTTTTAGACCAAGAGAAAGTCTATGATTTGCAGAGTCTATATTTAGAATCTTAACTTTTACTTCTTGACCCTTTTCAAGAATTTCCTTTGGATGATTTACTTTCTTTACCCAATCCATATCGGAAATGTGAAGCAATCCTTCAACACCTTGAGCTATTTCTATGAAAGCACCAAATTCAGTCATATTGTTTACTTTACCTGTAACAATGTCACCAATCTTGTATTGTGAAGTGACTTGTTCCCATGGATGTGGCTGAGCACCTTTGTAAGACAAAGAGATGCGTTTCTTTTCTTTATCTAATTCTTTAACAACTACATCAATTTCGTCACCAGTTTTTACTACTTCACTTGGATGTTTAATGTTTCTAGCCCAAGAAAGATCTGAAATATGAACTAAGCCTTCAACGCCTTCTTCTAATTCAACGAAAGCTCCGAAATCCATAAGGTTCTTAACTTTACCATGATACTTCTGACCAGCAATATATTTTTTGTCTACAGTTTCCCATGGATTGTCTTTTTTCTGCTTTAAGCCAAGACTAATTTTACCTTTTTCTGGATCCATTTTTAATATCTTAGCTTCTACTTCATCTCCAGGATTAACTACTTCACGTGGATTGGAAATTACAGACCAACTAAGATCATTTCTATGAATCAAACCTTCGGCACCTTCGCCCAAATCTACAAAAGCACCATATTCAACTATTCTGGCAACTTTACCCTTGATAATATCGCCGACATGATATTTAGAGAAGATTTCAGCTTTTTTCTGATTGCGAATTTCATCAAGTATAGCACGTTCAGAAACGACAATGTTCTTGCGCTTACGATCAAATTCAGTAATCATCATTTTAAATGGCTTACCGATATTTTCTTTTGCGTTTTTGCCATGTGAAAGTTGGCTTTGTGGTAAAAATGCTCTATTGCCTAGAACAGTTACATTATAACCACCTTTAATTCTTTCTTTCAAAATACCTTCAATTGGAGTCTTATTCTTAAAAGCTTCATCTAATTCATCCCAAGAAGTTTGTTCCTGAGCTCTGCGATAAGAAAGAATGATTTGTCCTTGCTTGTCATCAATCTTCTTAACAAAAACTTTAATTGAATCTCCAACGTTCAATTTGTCAGTTTCACCTGGTTCAAATTCTTCAGCGGGAACAATACCGTCAGACTTATAACCTAAGTCTACGTAAATGCCACTATTATTTTTATCAATAACAGTGCCTGTTACGATGGCCCCTCTGGAGATAGGTCGGAACTGTTCACTTTCGTTAAGTGCCTGTTCCATAGTCATTTGGTTAGCTTCGGCGCTTAATTGTTCCTGTTTGTTATTTTCTAATTCAGTCATGGTTTCCTCCGTTGGGATCAAAGTGTCCCGAGTATTTGTTGCAATTATGATAATCCGATCAACAACCTGTTCAATGGTCATTGCGGTTGTATCCACTAGGACTGCATTTTTAGCTTGGATAAGAGGGGCACAATCTCTGTTAGAATCGAGTTTATCTCTTTCTGCAATATCTTTCTTTATAGATTCGATATCCGCATCAAAACCCTTTTCTTTTAAATCGTGAACTCTTCTTAAAGCTCTTTCTTCGATTGAAGCTGTCAAGAAAATCTTTGTTCTAGCATTAGGAAAAACGATAGTGCCAATATCACGACCGTCAACGACCCATTTGCCATTATGACCAATTTCCCTCTGAAGTTTTGTCATAACTTCTCGAACTTCTTTAACTGCTGAAACTATAGATACATTCTTAGAAACATCAGGAGTTCGGATTTCCTTGGTAACTTCAGTATCTTTAAGAAAAACATGGGGTTGTGAAGAATGTTCTCTGGTTTCAAATCTGAGACCACTTTCTTCTGCACATCGTTTGAGAGCTTGATGATCTGAAAAATCAATATTTTCGTTCAGTGCTTTAAAAGTAACTGCACGATACATTGCTCCAGTATCTAAGTAGCCATAACCAAGTTTATCAGCTACTTTTTTTGCTACCGTACTTTTCCCTGCTCCAGCAGGACCATCAATTGCGATTACCTCGCAAACTTCATTAATATTAAACGAATTCAACCCGAAATTATCTCCTATGAGATACCTCAATTTTTTATAGTCCTAAATAGTTGCAGAGATTGTACACTAATTTTTTCTAATATGCAACTATATTTTTTTATATAAAGTATTTTTTTTCAAATATTTATGATTGATAAGATTTTTCTTGTGATATATTATATTATTTAGTCTATTAATAAGAAAAAAGGTGGTTCTAAATGAACGCTGCTCAATTATTTTGGTTAGCTCCAGTCGGTTCAATATTAGCACTGGTTTATTCATATTATTTTTATGCTTCAATGATGAAAGCAGATTCAGGAAATGAAAAATATCAAGAGATTGCCAGTTGTATAAAAGATGGAACAAAATGCTATCTTACTGCACAATATAAAATAGTAGGGTTATTTTTCATTCTATCTTTTGCATTTTTAGCTTTTCTTGCTTTTGTTCTTGAAGTTCAAAGTCCATGGACTCCAATAGCTTTTTTAACAGGTGGGTTTTTCTCTGCTTTGTCAGGTTACTTTGGAACAATTACAGCAACAAATGCAACAAATAGAACTGCTGTTGCCGCAAATAATTCATTAGATTCAGCGTTACAGATTGCATTCAGAAGTGGGGCTGTAATGGGCTTTGTTGTTGTGGGATTAGGACTCCTTGATATTTGTATTTGGTGGAAAGTTCTTGATTATATATATAATAATCAAGAATTGTTCAAAGATAGTATTTTTGCAGTCCATAATTACACAGAAATTACTACTATTATGTTGACATTTGCAATGGGAGCAAGTTCTCAAGCTTTGTTTACTAGAGTTGGAGGAGGTATTTTTGCTAAGGCTGCCAATGTAAATATTGATCTTGTTTGTAAATCTGAAACTAATATTTCGGAAAATGATTCAAAAAATCCAGCTTATATTATTGATAATATTGGAAATATTGTTGGGGACATTGCTGGTATAGGAGCAGACCTTTATGAATCATACTGTTGTTCTATTCTTGCTACAGTTGCTCTTGGGGCTTCAGCATTCAATACTATCGAATTACAAAGTTTACAGTTAAATTCTATTATTTTACCAATAGCTATTGCAGGTAGTGGCGTAGTTTTTTCGATACTTGGAACTTTTACTGTCACTACAAAAGAAGAAAGTACTCCAAAGGAATTAATAAACTCTATTAAACATGGAGTTAATTTTGCAGCTCTTTTTACTGCTTTATGTAGTATCGTTCTAGTGAACTCTCTGTTACCTGGTCATTTTGAAATTTTCGGTTCTATTGCCACTGGACTTATGGCTGGAATAATTATAGGCTGGTCTACAAATTATTATACTTCTTCAAACTATCAACCTACCAAAAACTTAGCCGAACAATCCTCAACAGACTCTGCCACAATGATTATTGACGGCATATCTACTGGTATGATTTCAACTATAATACCCATCTTTACTATTAGTCTTAGTATTGTTTTGGCTTATGGTTTTGCAAATGGTTTCAATAATCCAGCCATGGGGCTTTATGGAATAGGAATTGCTGCTGTTGGGATGTTGTCAACTCTTGGTATAAACTTAGCTACAGGAGCATACAGTCCAATAGTAAAAAATGCTGATGTTAATGCACAAATCTCAGATATATCACCAGAAGTAAAAAAACGAACTGAGACTCTAGATTCATTAGGAAATATAACTGCCGCAAATGGAAAAGGTTTCGCGATTAGTTCAGCTGTTTTAACTGTTTTAGCTCTTATTGGAGCATATATAGAAGAAATAAGAATAGCTTTGTTGAAAATCGCAAAATTTAGTAATAATTCTTTGAGTAATTTTATATTTCCTACGACAGAAAAAGCCATACCTATTGACAAAGCGACAATATACGATTTCATGAGTTATTATAATATTAATATTATGAATCCAATTGTTTTATTTGGTGTCTTCATTGGTTCAATGCTAGTTTTTGTTATTTGTGCAATGACTATGAAATCTATAAGTAAAGTTGTCAATAGTATGTTCAAAGAAATTAGCAGACAATTCAAAGAAATTCCAGGCTTATTAAAGGGTGAAGCAAAGGCGGATTACGCTTCTTGGGTTAATATTTCGACTAATAGTGCACAAAAAGAAATAGTAGTTCCTTCTTTACTAGCAATAATTATACCTATAATAATTGGACTTGTATTTGGCGTTTCTGGCGTTATAGGAATGCTGGTTGGAGGCTTAACAACTGGTTTTATTTTGTCAATAATGATGTATAACACTGGTGGAGCTTTGAAAAATGCAAGAAACTATATTGAATCTGGACAATTCGGTGGAAAAGGCTCAGATAATTACAAATCAGCAGTTTTAGGTAATAGTGTTGGCGATTCTCTTAAAGATGTAGCGGGACCTTCATTAAATATTTTTATAAAATTAATTAGTATGGTCACAGTTGTTGTTGCGGGTTTAATAGTAAATTATTCTCCTAACATACAGCATTTTATTGGATTGAATCCAACCGAATTAAGTTATAGAAAAGCTTATGCAATTAATACTGGTTTGGGTGATGATGATGACTTATCTATTTATAAATATACTTCCAGTTCTATTTATGAAGATCCTTTACTCAGCACTGAAGACATTATTCTTCCTTCTGATGAAGAATTATTTAGAGCAAAAACAAATTTAAAACCAGAACATAAACAGTCTCAAAAATCATTTATAAATAAATCATCAACGAATAATACTTTTGATAATAAAACAACTTCTACAGAATCTTTTGGTGATAGTTTTGGAGGTTTTGACGAACCAGCTGCTACATCGGAAAAGCAAAATTCTGCAAAATCAGACAATTCTAGCGGTTTTGATTCAGGTTTCGATGGTGGTTTTGGAGGTTTTGACGAACCAGCCACTACTTCAGAAAAGAAAGATTCTACAAAATCTGTCGATTCTAGCGGTTTTGACTCTGGTTTCGATGGTGGTTTTGGAGGTTTTGACGAACCAGCTACTGCTTCAGAAAAGAAAGATTCTGCGAAATCTGACAGTTCTAATGGATTTGAAAGTTTTGACTCTTCTATACAATCTACAAATAATGAAGTAAAAAATGATACATCTAAAGATATAATCAATGGCTTAGACTCTTTTGATGCACCTGCTTCTATAGAAAAGAAAGTTGAACAAAAGCCAGATACATCAAACAATTTAAATAGTGGTTTCGATGCTTTTGATGTACCAGCTACAAACGAAAATAAAGAAGATACAAAAACATCCGAAAATCTTAAAACAGAAGGAAATAACGATAATATAGAAGTGAAAAAAGAAGAATCAAATCAAGCGGATGCTACTAAAATAGAAGAATTCGCAAAAGAAGAAATCAAAAATGAGGAAAAAACACTTACGGAGCCAGAAAAAACAGAAGATACTTCTAACGATAAAATAAACAACAGTGTAGAAAATAAAATTGAAAATAATACTACAGAATCAAGCAAAAAAGAAAAAGATGTCATAGATAAAGTTTCTAATTTAATTGAAGATAATTTAAACAAAGCCATAGAAGAAAAACAAAATGTTTTTGAAGGCGGTTTCGATGGTTTTTGAAAAAGGAGTAGAATATGAGTCTTAAACAACTTGAAAAAACTTTAAAATTAGACCTTAAAGCCGCTCTTGGTTGCACAGAACCCATAGCGATAGCTCTAGGAGCTTGTAAAGCCAAAAGACTAACTACAGGCAAAGTTTCCAAAATACTGTTAAGACTCTCGACAAATCTCTTAAAAAATGCAATGGAAGTAGGTATTCCTGGAACAGGCGGTCAAAGAGGTATTACACTAGCTGCTGCTTTGGGCTCTCTATCACCTGTTGAAAATCCTTCTTTAACTTTGCTAGAAGGTATGACAGAAGAATGGCTTAACGAAGCCAAAAAGATGAATGATTCAGGGATAGTTCACGTTGAGCTCGTTTCAGAAATGCGTGGTTTGTATATGGATGTCATTGTTACAGATGACAAAAATAACAAAGGAAGGTGCGTTATTTCTGGAAGTCACGAAAATATTATTCTGCTTGAAAAAAACGGAGCTGTAGTTTTTTCTTCACACTCAACAGGAGATAATGGAACTGGTGAACTGCTTCAAGAAAGAGAAAAATTATCTAAAGTTCCTTTCTTGGAAATTTGGAACGATATTGGTAGCCTTTCTGGTGAAATGCGAAAACTAATGCTTGATGGAATAGAAATGAATCTAAAAGTCGCTAATGCTGGTCTTCATAAAGAAGGTTTCCTTAACATTGGCAATATTTATAATCAAATGATTGCTGAAGGTTGGATAGGAAATGACATTATAAATAAAGCAAAAGCTCTTACTTCTGCCGCAGTAGATGCTAGAATGTCAGGATGCGATTTACAAGTGATGAGTGCTGCTGGATCAGGCAATCAAGGTCTTACCATATCACTTCCTCTTTATGTCTTGGCGAAAGAAAACAAAATCGACGACAAAAAGTTAACAGAAGCTTTAGCGATAAGTTATGGCATAACAAGCATTTTAAAACACCATTCTGGAACTCTTTCTGCAATGTGTGGATGTATTGTCTGTGCTGGCGTAGGTCTTACCGCTGGTATTACTAATCTTTTAGGAGGAACATTGGAACAGGCAACCGCCGCTATAAATAATATGGTTGGGAGCATTACTGGCGTAATCTGTGATGGTGCAAAAGTTGGCTGTGCAATGAAACTGGTATGTGCCGTAGATTCGGCTTTCCAGTCTTCTATGATGGCTCTAAAAGGACTAAAACTTCCTATTACTAACGGTGTTTTAGGAGATTGCATAGAAACAAGTCTTGCCAATATTGGACGAATAGCTGCTCCAGGGATGGTTCAAACCGATGACCAGATTCTTGCTATTATGCTTGGCAAACCAAACCACCAGAAGTAAATTGAGAATTGAGAATTGAGAATTGAGAATTGAGAATT
>CAJOQX010000228.1 GCA_905236865.1 Candidatus Rifleibacteriota bacterium | reverse complement strand
TAAACTTCTTTTATAGCTTTTTTTATTTCTCCATCTGTCAAACAAGAGAATAAATGATGTTTCTTAAATTCTTTTTGAAGTTCTTCTTCTTCGATTGGTGATTTTAACAAATCTTCATAAGTAAATTCTTCTGGAACGACAAACTTTTCTGGCTTTGCTGTGATTAAAAATTCTTCACCATCTGCCAAAGCATCTTCTAATTCGTTAATAGTATTAGTTAATAAGGGGATAAGCGTGCGAGACTTTCGCATATTAATAAGCTGGTTGCGCAAACCTAGGTCTAATAGCTTTCTTTCCCAAATAGCCTTTTTAATCTGATACTGTTGTGGCATAGAGTTTTGAGAAGCAGTTTGCTGGGTATTTGAATCTGGAACTTGTGTTGTGCCCTGTGGAGCAGGTTGCATAGCGGGTTGAGAATTTACAGAAACACTCATTTAGAATCACCTTTATTAAGCCAATTTTTTCGATAATATATCAATTAAATTGCTATTTGTAAACAATTAGCTTTATATAACACATGGCATTTATATATAAAAATAAACCTACTTTACATTATATATAATGAAAGTAGGTTTATTTACTTAACTGAATACAACTAAGTTTATCAGTTGTATTGTTTATTTACCATTAATGTCATTTAAAGTTTCATTAGCCCATTTTCTAGCAGTTGCTACGCCTTCATCGCCCCAATAATGAATACCATCACCGCCACTAGCAGGATATTTAGTATACTTTCTTGAGTCTACTAAAACCCCATCGTATTTAGGTAATTCAGATTCCAAAACAGAATAAAGTCTAGCAATATCGCTATCTTTTTGTGCACGGCTATCAGGCGGTCCTACCCAAACAATCTGACAACCAGCTGCTTTTGCTTGGTCGAGAAGATTTGTTACCATACTTCTTTGAGTAGCTTCAGGAAAAGCAACCATATTAGCTCCGAGCGATACCACAAGTACACTTGGTTTGTAAGAACCTAACATGTCGCTGAGTAACGGAGTATTTATTTGATTGTTACCTGTTGAAACTTCATGACCATTTTCGTCTTTTGAATAAGAACCACATACTGCACGTTGTCCATTCATAAACCATTGTGGATTAGCACCACCAAAAGCTTCTGTTCTGACTGTTGCTCCTGTTTCACGCATTAAACCATCGATTGTTTTACCATAAATACCCATAGAGTGAGAGTCACCTATATGGAGAACACGGCTTCCCTCTGCTATTAATCCATCGCCTGTATGTCTAACTTTACTAGAGCCATCGGTTGATGTATCTGTAGAAGTTGATGTCGAAGTCTTTGTGGAAGTTTTTGTAGATGTAGAAGTAGAAACACTAGTATTGTTTGAAGAAGTATTTCCTTTAGCACCAGGAATAGTAAGAACCCAACCGACATAAATCAAATTTGGATTAGTAGCCAATGAAGGATATTTATCTTTATTGAGGGCTACAATTTCTGGCCATCTGCTAGCATCTCCAAGCAATTTAGCGGCTATACCACTAAGATAGTCACCTGCAACAACAGTATATTGAGAAGTACTTTCTTCTTTAGATTCTTCTTCTGTTTCCTTTTTATTGCTTTCGGTTGTTGTTACCTTTGCTGTTTCAATTTCTTCAGAAGTTGATGTGGAAATATCTGTTTTAGTAACTACGATATCTGCTTCTTCCGAGAAAGGATCTTCAGTAGCAAGTGCGATTGAAGAAGCTAGCAATACACAAACGCTTATTCCTGCAATCTTTTTTAACATTTTTTTCTCCGATTCTTTACTGATATTTATAATACCGTACATTGCCAGAAAAGTTTTATTTTTTTTGTACAATATTTTCTTTGCCTGGTAATATAGCATTTGCAACAACTCCAACAATTGAAGCAAGAGCTAATGCTGTCAGAGTTATTTGAGAACCAAATAAATTAAACGTTATTCCATCTATGCATTGATTTCCTTGAACATTCCAAAATTTAAAACCTAGACCTGTAACTAATATCAATGCGGCTATAATTAAATTTCGACTATTTGTAAAATCAACTCGATTTTCTACAAGATTCCTAATGCCTATCGCAGAAATCATACCGTAAAGTATAAAGGAAACTCCGCCTATTATTGAGGCTGGTATTGAGCCAATGAGTTGTGCTATAACAGGACAAAAACTAAGTAGTAGAGCGTAACAAGCAGCGAAACGAACCACTCTAGAGTCATAAACTTTACTTAATTCAAGAACACTTGTATTTTCACCATAAGTTGTACAAGGCGGACCGCCAAAGAAACATGAAATAGAAGAAGCTATTCCATCGCCTAATAGTTCTCTTTCTAAACCAGGGTCTTCAAAAAGATTTTTCCCTATTGTTGCAGAAATAGAAGAAATGTTACCTATCAGTTCTATTATTGTTGCTATGGCAATTGGAGCCATAATCATTATGGATTGTATATCGAATTTTGCTAATGAGAATTTAGGAAGGCTTACAAAGCCAGAAATACCTTGTGATGCATATTGAGAGGCTAGCTTAAAATCTAGAATAGCTTCTCCATTTGGATTTGTCAGACCACAATAGTGACAAATTAAAGCTATTAAATAAGAGCCGACAACACCTAAGAGAATTGGCAAAATTTTAATCATGCCTTTTCCCCAGATATTACAAACGATAATAATAGCTAGAGCAATAGCGGCAAGATACCAATTTGTTGCGGCATTTTGAACCGCAGAAGGAGCTAGTGACAAACCGATTAATATAATAATTGGACCTGTAACGACAGGAGGCAAGAAAGAAACAACACGTTTCATACCAACAAATTTTACTATTAATGCAAGAATTAAATATAAAGCTCCTGCTACTACTATGCCTCCACAGGCATAAGCTAATTTTTCTTCTCCTGAAAGACCGGCATAAACACCAGTATTCAAAGAAGCAACACTAGCAAAACCTCCAAGATAAGCAAAAGAAGAACCAAGAAATGCTGGAACTTTACATTTCGTGCATAAATGAAAGAAAAGAGTGTTTATTCCTGCAAAAAATAGTGTAACTTGAATAGGAACTTCTTTTAAACCAAAAGTTTTAAACAAAATAAATGGAACTAGAATTGTTGCACCAAACATTGCAAACATATGTTGAAAGCCTAGAAGCAAAGATTTCGGCCAACCTAGTTCTTTTACGGCATCACGAATTCCAGAAATATTAGATTCACTCATATTATTACCTTTCTTGAAATTTATTTTTATATATTTTACAGTTTATTATAAAAATCTCAAACCAACTAAGAGCTGTTTGTCTTCTTTGTCTCGGTTCTTCCACTTCAGACAAAATAAAAGTGTAACTTCTGTTTTTTCTGATTCGGTCATTTTATATGCCCCTACATAGTTGGTAATATAAAAAGTATTTTACTTGCTATAAAACTTTCAGTCAAGAGATTAAGATATGAGGGGATTTCTTTATTTAACAAACTGTGTAAATGTTAAATGATTCGTTACATTTATTTCATCTGTTGAAAGGTGAATTGTCCTAAAGCCTCTCCTTGAGGAGACTGTGCTAAAACTAAGTTTTTGCTCCATAATTAGTTTATTCTAATTATTTCAATATCCCCCCTACCGACTGCCTTTGGCAGTCAGCCCCTTCAGTCTCGCTTTCGCTCGCCAGCTCCCCCACCATTCGTGGGGGAGCATCACCTTTACAAAAGGGGGCGAGGGCATTACTCCATACATTGAATTTTTAACAAATTCTTAGTTTTTAGACAGCCTACCAGTAGGGGCTTTAGAACTGTGTATTACAAACTTTCATCTGCTAAAACTATTCCCTGTGCCATTTCTCCTTTTACCCTGAGCCATAAAATACTGGATTGTTACGTTGTCACGCATACTTCGTATGCTCACAATGACGTGTAACTTTATTACTGTATTAATATTACAATAAAGCAAGGTTTTTTGCTTCTTTCTCAAAGTTTTCTAATGACATACCCATTCTTTTGGCAGCTTGCTGTAAAGTTAAAATTCCATCTTTTACAAGGTAAATTAAAGTTTCAATACTACCTTCTTTTCTCCCTTTTTTTATGCCATTGTCTATTTCATAGGCAATAAAAGTGTAAGTCATTTTAATTATCTTGTGTGGGTTATTATAGAATAAGGTTGTATTCTTTAAAACTATCTAATAGTTGCTCTTTGGTTAGACCGATAGATTTAGCTGCTTGTTCGACAGAAACAAGACCTTGCTTTATAAAATTGTAAACAGTATTAAACTCTCCTTCTTTTTTACCTTCTTTTCTCCCTTCTTTTCT